>NZ_WUMG01000027.1:0-77465 GCF_009827015.1 Delftia sp. CH05
ACGACCAGTGAAGACGGTTTGCCGGACGATGGGGCTGGCGCGCTCGCATGTGCGCGACCTGCTTGGGCGCGGTGAAGACTGGRCCGATGGCCGCAGCCATCGCACACCCAGCGACGATGCCGGGCTGCTCGCCGAACTGCGCCAGSAAATTGCCGACTTGCCCAGCTATGGCTACCGACGKGCCTGTGCCTTGGTGAACCGCCAGCGTGCGGCACGGGGCGCCCCGAGGGTCAATGCCAAACGCGTCTATCGCGYCATGGCACAAGCCGCTCTGCTGCTGCCCAAGGCGCCTCGCCGGCGCCAGTCCGCACGCACGCATGAGGGCCGTGTTGCGGTCTCGCGCAGCGACCTTCGATGGTGCTCCGATGGTCTGGAAATCAAGTGCGATTCGGGTCAAACCGTGACGGCCACCTTCACCAAGGATTGCTGCGACCGTGAGGTGATGGCTTGGCGCGCGAGGGAGGGCAAAGGGCTGCCAGGTGAGCCGGTACGCGAGATGCTCATCGAGGCCGTGGAGCGCCGCTTCGGCTCGGTCGAAGCGGTCCCGCAGGGCCAGGAGTTGGAGTTCCTCAGTGACAACGGCGGWGCCTACATCGCCGCCGAAACGAGGGCACTGGCGCGCGCTCTGGGTCTGAAGCCCATCAACACGCCCGTCTGCAGCCCGCAGAGCAACGGCATGGCCGAGAGCTTCGTCAACACCTTCAAGCGCGACTATGTGGCGCGCATGGACCTGAGTGACGCGCAGACGGTACTGGCGCAACTGCCAGCGGCCTTCGAGCACTTCAACGAGGTGCATCCGCATTCTTCGCTGAAAATGCGTTCGCCTCGGGAGTTCAGGCGACAACAGGCTGCAGGGGCTGAGCAGGCACTTCATTGCGAATAGGGCGGGGTCGGGAGTACGGGGGCAACATCAGGCATTGCGTCGAGTTCACGACTTTATGGAAACGACTATTTGTATGAGCAGTGCGCTGAGCCGCATGGATGCTACGCTTCTGTTTACGACTTTATTTGGCCAGAATAGCGCAGGCCGTGGCCTGCCCTGGTCCTTCGTTGCCCCCTGTGCGAAATGTCCGTCGGACACCCGGCGGCTGGCCTACCTGCGGTGTCGCAACATGGGGCTGCGCACGCTCTGGCCGGTCCTACGGCTGAGCCGCATGTCCGGGCCCACACTGGTTACCAGCGCAGTGCATATCTGCGCTGCAGTCGGGCGCTTCGTTTGACGCGCCTCTTTGACCACCATGTGAAGGAGATACCCATGGCTCAGCAAAACGACCAGCAACAGCAGCAGCAAAACAACCCGCAGCAGCAGAACCCGAACCAGCAAAACCCGGGACAGCAGCAGCAGGACAACCCCCAGCACAAGCAGCCTGGCCAGAACCAGCCAGGCCAGCAGCAGCCCAATCAGCCCCGCTGACAGGCTGGGCGGCGTTCCGTTTGACGTGAGGATGGAACCATGAAACAGCTTCTTCCCACGAGAGGCCCGCAGCATCCGGCCTATGTTCCCATGCAGATGGGGCAACCCATCACGGACAGGAACTACAGCCAGATGCAGTGCAAGGCGAACGTCCGCCAACAAGGGCAGCCTTTGCGCCAGCCACAGCAACGCTGATTGATCGCAGCCAGCGCTGGTGCAGCGCTCCCTGGAACCGGCCGCCTTCGGGCGGCTTTTCCGTGTCGGCGGCCTGCCCTGGCCGGGGCCGCCGGAGATCTCCCCGCACAATGACGCCTTTCCAGCATCAACCTCCAAGGATTTCAACGATGACACTGCAGCGCCCCTGCTTCGTTTTGCCGACCCTGGTGCTCGCCCTGGGATTGTCGGGGTGTGCCGCGCCGCCTTCCAGCGGGCAGCTCGAGAAGGAGGAAGCGGAGCAGGCGAAGACGCTGTGGGTGATCAGCGAGGCCTTGAAGGCCAACATGGCCGTGGTGCTGGTGGCTGACTTGACGCCGCACAAGTCGCTGGCCGACGCCAACGGCATGTCCAAATGGACCTCGAACGTGCTGTGGACCCACCAGGACAGGCCGGAGATCGTGTTCGGCCGCAAGTTCCAGAACAACGCGCTGCAGCGCGATCCCAAGACCACCTACCTCTTCAAGGCCTTCGAGGTCCATGTCCTGCCCCCCGGCAAGTACCTGCTGACGGGCGGCGATGACTACTGGCTCAATGCTCGGCTCGACCAGCTGGGGGCCAAGGCGGGCGCTGCGGGCGCAGGCCGCGGCGCCAGCGGCACGGTGTCCCTGGCGCCCGAGACCTACCGAGAGTTCTATACCGAGATGAACTGGAAGGAGGCCACCACGCACACGCAGACCCGCACCGAGAAGTACTGCACCACGGTGCACCGTGCCTCGGGCCATTGCGTGGCCTGGGGCGAGCGGCAGGTCACGGACAGTACGCCGGGCATGGGTGCGGGCTACTACCAGGACACGGACTCGCGCGACATCCCCGCGCTCAAGGTCCAGGTGCGCGTGCCGCCCCGGCAGGCCCTGGCCAGTTTCACGCTGGAAGGCGGGCAGCTGGTGCTGAGCCAGCGCTCGTATCTGAAGACGCCCAGCTACCAGTTCCGCCAGGCGGGCTGCCGCAAGGTGGCGGCCGAGAAGGTCGAATGCCCGCTGGAGGACTTCACCGTCCACACGCTGCCGGTGCCCATGGAATTCACGCGCACCTATCTGGCCTCCCGCGCCAACGTGACCCCTGACCAGGAAAAACTCATGGCGCGGCTGGCGCCCATGCAGGTCACCACGCTGGGCCGCCAGGGCGCCGCCGATCCGATCTGGGGCACGCCGATCTCGCTGCGCAAGGGGCCTTGAGGTCCGGGCGCAGCCGATGGCCGATGGTCGTTGATCGGCTGCGTCGGGTGGCGGCCCTTTCCTTGCCCGGCCGGTTGTTGGCGGGCTGCGGCGACCGGTGCCTGCCTATGGGGTCACCAGGTGTGCGCGTAGCTGATCTTCAGCACCGTGCCGGCCGCTGGCAGGCGGCTGGTGTTGTTGTTGCTGCGCAGCAGCTGGCTGTAGAGCGGGAAGTACTGGCGGTTGAACAGGTTTTCCACGCCCAGGGACACACGGTTCTTGGGGTCGATCTTCCACTGGCTGATCAGGTCCACCGTGGTGTAGCCCCGTGTGTCATAGCGGCCGAAGCCGGTCTTGCCGTCCAGGCGGTAGTCCTTGGAGGCATAGGCGGTGGCCTGGAGGCGGTGGCTCCAGCGCGTGTCGGGCCGGTACTCCACATAGGCGGTGAGCTTGAGCGGAGGGATGCGAAAGCCCGTCATGTCCTGGTAGCCGCTGGCGGCCTGGGGCAGCTCGCGGCCCTTCATCCAGGTGAAGCTGCCGCCCACGCTCCAGTGGTCGTCGTCGCTGAAGTAGTCCAGGCCGCCTTCGATGCCATGGATCTTCTCGCGGGTGCGCAGCAGGGTCAGGCCATTGTTGAAGCTCTGCACGGCGCCCAGGTTGGAGCGCGACTGGAAGACGCTGAGGTTGGCCATCACGTTGGAGAACTTGCCGCGCCAGCCCATTTCATAGGTGTTGGTCTTGACCGCCTGCAGGTTGGAGTTGCCCAGGTTGAAGGCCGGCGTGGCATTGCGCACCACCACGCCGATGTCCGGCAGCTCGAAGCCCTGGCTGTACGAGGCATAGAGCTCCTGGCCGGGGACCGGCGTGAAGACCGTGCCCAGGTTGTAGGTCCAGGCGTTGTACCGGACGGTGCCGCCGTTCACGGACTGGGGGCTGGGGGCGCGTGACTGCGACAGCGGCGTGAAGTCATTGAAGCTGGCCTGGGCGCGGTCGTAGCGCAGGCCGCCTTCCGCCGACCATTGCGCATTGAACCGGTGCTGCAGCTGGGCGAAGGCGCCGATGCTGCGCGTGGTGACGGGCGGCATGTAGATCAGCTGGCCCGTCTTGTGGAAGACCAGGCCGCCGCTGGCGTCATAGGCCCGGGGATCGAAGATGTCGATGGGCATGTCGGTGCGCTCCTGGTTGAAGTCCGCACCCCAGATCAGCAGGCTCTTCTTGCCGGCGCCCAGCGGCGTCTTCAGGGTCAGGCGCCCGCCAAAGACCTCGGAGTTCTGCATGGACTGGTCGACATTGGCGCCCCGCACCGGCACGGCGCGTGCGTCGAAGGGCGCAAAACGGGTGAAGAAGTCCCGGTAGTAGAGCTGGGCGGCCAGCGTGCTGCCTGCGATGTCCCGGTTCTCGTAGTCCAGGCCCAGCATGGTGTTCTTGATCTGGTTCTGGTCGGCCAGCACCAGGCCCTTGATGGGGCGGGCCGCCGCCGTTCCGGCCGGCAGCCGCGCCACCGACGGGTCGGAGGCGTAGTCCGTATCCTGGGCCGCGTTGTAGTGGCTGGCGGTCAATTGCAGGCGCTGGTCGGCATCGAGCTTGAAGCCGATCTTGGCCGAGGCGTTGTAGATGTTGGAGTCGAACAGGTCGCCCTGGCTGGGCTCGGGCGCAATGCGGTTGCCCTTGGCGTCAAAGGCACCGCCCATGTGTTTTGCGCCCAGGCTCACCGAGTAGTCGACCACCTCGCCGCCGCCGGACAGGTAGTGCTGCACCTCGCCGCCCAGCCCCGCGCCGCGCAGGCGGGACAGCGGGGCCGAGCCGGTGACGATGGTCTCGGCCCGCGTCTCGCCCGAGGGCCGCTTGGTGCGGATGGAGACAATGCCGCCCGCCGCACCGCTGCCGTAGATGGCGCTGCTGCCGCGCAGCACCTCGATCTGCTCGATGTCGGCCGGGTTGATGTTGGCCAGGTTCCTGGACGAGTCGCGGTTGGTGTTCAGCGGAACGCCGTCCACCAGCACCAGCATGTTGCGGCCGCGCAGCGTCTGGCCGTAGTCGGTGATGGTGTGGCTGGAGTCCGCCATGCCGGGGACCACCTTGCTGAGCATGGTGGCCAGGCTGTCCGAGCCCTGGCGCAGCTGCTCCACCTCCTGGCCTTCCAGAATCGTGACCTGCCGCGAGGGCGCGACCAGGTTGTTCTGCGTGCGCGCGGTCACCGTGATGGCGGCAAGTTCCGTGGCCTGTGCCGCGGCTGGGGCTGAGGGTGAGGGCACGGCCGCTGCGGCAGACGGCGCCTGGCGTGCCGCCGCAGGCAGCTTCTCCAGCGCGTAGTTGCCCGCCCCCACGCGGCGCGCTGTCCAGCCTGACGTGTTCAGCAGCTGCGCAAAGCCGTCCTCCACGGAGAACGTGCCGGACAGGCCGCGTGTCTCCATGCCGCCGAGCTGCTGCAGGTCCATGCCCAGGTTCACGCCTGCCTGCGCGGCAAAGGCCATCAGCGCCGGGCCCAGCGGACCCGGCTGGATCTGGTAGCTCCTGGCAGCGGCGCTGGCGGCCGGCTCGGCCGCCTGGACTGGCAGCGCGTGCAGCAGCAGCGAGGTGCTGACGGCCAGGGCCGCCAAGGCGGTGGCGCGCAGGCTGGCGCGTGGTCCGGCGGTGGAAGAAGGGGAGTGCATGGTGTTCTGTCCTCTGGGCTGTCGATGAAAGTGGTCTTCGCAAGCCTTGACAGGCGAGAGCGAAAAACCGGACAGCCACGGCAGAAAAAAATCGAATCAGCGCCGCGCCACCGTCACCCAGTACCGGCTGCGCTCGTGCACGCGCACCGGCAGGGTCTGGGCCAGCAGGGCCAGGATGCGGTCGGTGTCATGCAGCTGGTAGGTGCCGGAGACGCGCAGGTCGGCGACATCGTCGTCGCACCGCACAAGGCCTTCGCGGTAGCGCGACAGCTCGGCCAGGAAGTCCTGCAGCCGCAGGTTCTCGGCATAGAGCACGCCCAGCGTCCAGGCCGAGTCCCGCGGCGCCACCGGGCGGGTGGCGCTGGCGCCTTGTCCATCGAATTGCAGTTGCTCGCCCGCATGCACCACCACGGCCTTGGCCGATGCTGCCGGCGTGACGCGCACCGCGCCCTCCAGCACGGCCAGCGCCGTGCCCCGCTCCAGCTTGCGCACGATGAAGCGCGTGCCCAGGGCCTGCATCTGGCCGTCGTCTGTCTGCACCATGAAAGGCTGGGAGGCGTAGGGCGGGGCATGCGCGGTCTCGACCAGGATTTCCCCGGCATGCTGGCGGATGCGCCGCGCCGTGCCATCCATGCGCACGCTGATGGCCGAGGCCGTGTTCAGCTGCAAGCGGCTGCCATCGGCCAGCGTGACCGCGCGGCGCTCGCCCCTGGCCGTGCGGTAGTCGGCCGTCCAGTCCTGCCAGGGCAGCTGGCGCCAGGCCAGCCAGCCCAGCGCAGGCGTGGCCAGGGCCAGCACGGCCGAGCGCAGCAACTGGCGCCGTGCCGCCGAGGGGCGCGCGCGGTTGAGCGTGGCCATGCCGACGGCGGCGGGCACGGTGTTGAAGCGGCCCTTGAGCTGCTCGGCACACTGCCAGATCTGCTCATGCCGGCTGCTCTGGCTGCGCCAGCGCGCCAGTTCGGCCTGCTCGGCCGCGCTGAAGTCCGATGCGTGCCTGCGGGCCAGCCAGCGGGCGGCCTCGTCCAGGATGCGTGCGTCTGCGGCCTGCATGCTCAGCGCTCCAGCATCACCAGCAGGCATTGCCGAAAGCCCTGGGCCATGTAGCGCGTCACGGTGCGCACGCTCAGCTGCATCCGGTCGGCAATGTCCTCGTAGGACAGGCCTTCCAGCTGGGACATGAGAAAGGCCGTGCGCACCCTGGTGGGCAGGGCGTCCAGCAGCGCATCGAGCTCCTGCAGCGTCTCCAGCAGGATGGCCCGCGCCTCCACGGACGGCACGGTGGCCTGGGGCAGGAGGTGCAGCGACGCCAGGTAGGCCTGCTCCAGCGAGCGGCGTTCGAGGTGATTGACCAGCAGCCGCCTGGCCACTGTCGTCAGATAGGCCCGGGGCTCCCGGATGTCCTCGATGGCCTGCGTCCTGGCGCTGACCCAGATGCGCGTGAACGTGTCCTGGGCCAGGTCGGCCGCATCGCAGCGGTTGCCCAGCCTGCGTTGCAGCCACGCGACCAGCCAAGGGTTGTGCTGCGCGTACATGCTGCCCAGAGCCTGGCTGGCGCCACTGTCGGTGGATGGATGCACGTGCCGGGCCTTTCCTCTTGTGCGTCAAGAAACTGCCGGCATTTTATCCAGTTGATATGAATTCTCATTTGCATTGGGATCGGTGCGATCCCGCGCACCGGATCAGCCCGCCGCCGCCAGCCCGTCGAAGGTCGTGCTGGTCACCCAGTCGATGATCTGCGCGTGCGTGTACTGGCCCGACTCCTTGAGCAGGGCCACCACCGGATCGCAGGCCCGCGCGAACAGCGTGTAGAGCACCAGTTCGGCCGGCAGCGTGGCCTGCATCTGGCCGCTGGTCTGGGCCTCGGTGATCCAGATGCTCAGGCGGTTGCTCAGCGCGATCAGCCGGTCCATGTAGTCGTCGTTGGATTGCAGCGAGGCGCTGAGATTGGAGTTCTGCGCGGGCAGGGAGGGCATCTCGCCTTCCAGCTGGGTCTGCATGGCCCAGCGCGTCACGGCCTTGAGCTGGTCCAGCGGGCGCGTGGGCGTGCCGGCCTCGGCCGCCAGGCTGGCTTCGTCGCGCAGGCCGTCCACGAAGGCCAGGGCACGGTCCAGCACGCCCACCATGGCGGCCCCTGCCAGTTCTTCCTTGGAGGTGAACAGCTTGTACAGGCTGGCCTTGGCCATGCCGGCCTCGGCCGCCACCTCGTCCACCGTCATGGCGTCGTAGCCCTTGGTGGCCAGCAGCCGGTTGACGGCCGCCACGATGGCCTGCTCGCGCACGCGCTGTATCTGTTCTTTGATGGAGGAGCGGCTTGTCATAGCCATATTTTAGACCCGACAGGTCATATCCGATACCAAATAGTGCAAAGCGAATACGTTTGGTATATAGTTTGAACTCATCAGTTCACAGTTTGATCTTCATGGTCTGACTGATCGATTCAACCAGGAAGGACGCTCCCATGCATCGCATTGCAGTCATCGGGTCGGGGATTGCGGGGCTGGCCGCAGCACGGCGGCTGGCCGGCGCGCCGGGCGGGCATAGCGTGACCCTGCTGGAGGCAGGCAGCCATTTCGGCGGCCATGCCAACACGGTCGATCTGGCGCTGGGCGGCGTGAGCCAGGGGGTGGACACGGGCTTTCTGGTGTTCAACCACCGCACCTATCCGCTGCTGACCCGTCTGTTCGAAGAGCTGCAGGTGCCCACGGCGGAGGCCGAGATGTCGTTTTCCGTGCAGGTGCCGCAGGCCGGCGGCCGGGCGGGCCTGGAGTGGAGCGGCAGTTCGCTGGGCGGTGTGTTCGCCCAGCGCAGCAATCTGCTGCGGCCCCGTTTCCTGAAGATGCTGGCCGAGATCCTGCGCTTCAACCGCCTGACCACGCGCATCGCCGAGGAAGGCGATGAAGCGCGGCTGCGCAGCTGCATCGAAGATTTCCTGGACGACCACGGCTTCGGGCCGGCCTTTCGCCAGGACTATCTGCTGCCCATGATGGGCTGCATCTGGTCCTGCCCCACCGACCAGATGCTGCGCTTTCCCGTGGCCACGCTGATCCGCTTTTGCCACAACCACGGCCTGATCCAGGTCACGGACCGGCCGCAGTGGCGCACCGTGCGCGGTGGTTCGCGCCAGTATGTGCGGCGCATGGTGGCCGCGCTGCAAAAGGATGGCCGCCACGAGGTCCGGCTGAACGCGCCCGTGCTGGGCCTGCGCCGCGCCGCGCACGGCGTGCTGCTGCAGATGGCGCACGGCACGGAGCGGTTCGACGCCGTGGTGCTGGCCTGCCACAGCGACCAGGCCCTGCGCCTGCTGGGCTCCGATGCCACGCCGCTCGAGCGCAGCGTGCTGGGCGCCATCCGCTACCAGCCCAACCAGGCCGTGCTGCACACCGATGCCGGCGTGCTGCCGCGCCGCCCGGCGGCCTGGGCCGCCTGGAACTACGAACGCGCCGCCGATCCCGGAAAAGACCGGGCCGGCGTCTGCCTGCACTACCTGCTCAACCGCCTGCAGCCCCTGCCGTGGCAGCAGCCCGTGATGGTGTCGCTGAACCCGGTGCGCCCCATCGATGACAGCCAGGTCCACGCGCGCATCGAGTACAGCCACCCGGTGTTCGACCTGGCCGCCATCGAGGCCCAGGGCCGGGTGGATGCCCTGCAAGGCCAGCGCAGGACCTGGTTCTGCGGCGCATGGTGCGGCTACGGCTTCCACGAGGACGGCCTGCGCTCGGGCCTGGTCGCGGCCGACGGCCTGCTGCATGCCCTGCCGACCTTGCCCGTCCTGCCCGCCAGCGCGGCCTTCGAGGGGGTTGCATGACGGCCCGGCCGCTCATCGGCTTCGGCCATGTCTGGCACCGCCGCCTGCGGCCGGTGGAGCATGCCTTCCGCTACCCGGGCTATTTCCTCATGCTGCCCATGCGCAGCCTGCGCACGCAGCCGGACGCCGCGCTCAGGCGCAACCGCCGTGGCTGGCTGAGCTTCCATGACGGCGACCACGGCGAGGGCGGCTGCGACGCACTGGCCTGGTTCGAGCAGCTGCTGCACAGCGAAGGCATAGCCGACGCCGATGGCGAAGTCTGGCTGCACACCTTTCCGCGCGTGCTGGGCTACGTGTTCAAGCCCGTGAGCTTTTGGTATGCGCACCGCGCCGACGGGTCGCTGGCCGCCGTGCTGGCCGAGGTCAACAACACCTTTGGCGAGCGCCATGCCTATCTGCTGGCGGGGCCGGACCTGGCCTGGGGCCGGGAGCAGGTGGCGCGCAAGCAATTCCACGTCTCGCCGTTCTGCGAGGTGCGCGGCGAGTACCGCTTCCGCTTCGAACGCAGCGAAGACCGCACCCTGGCGCGCGTGGACCTGCATGACGAGGACGGCCCGCTGCTGCAGACCAGCGTGGGCGGCGTGCTGCAGGCGCTGGATGCCGCCGCCGTGCGCCGCGCCTTCTTCGGCACCCCTTTGATGACGCTGGGCGTGGTCGCCCGCATCCACTGGCACGCGCTGCGCCTTTGGGCCAAGCGCGTGCCTTTCCATGGCAAACCCTCCGCGCCCAAGCGCTTCGTCACAAGATGAACACTACCGCCGCCCCCCTGCTGAGCCCCACCGCCGCAGCGCCGCGCCGCACGCCTGCGCGGGCACGCCGTGTGCTGAACCTGCTCGAACGTCTGCCCCACGGGCAGCTGGACCTGGAGCAGCCCGATGGCCGCCTGCTGCACCTGCCCCGTCCGCCGTCGGGGGCTGCCGACGCGCATTGCGTGCTGCACGACTGGCGGGCGCTGGAGCGCACCCTGAAATCGGGCGACATCGGCCTGGCCGAGGGCTATATCGCCGGAGAATGGGACAGCCCCGACCTGGCCGCCCTGCTGCGCCTGTGCATGGCCAACCGCGACCATGTGCAAAGCCTGGTCTACGGCAGCTGGTGGGGCCGGCTGGGCTACCGCCTGCGCCACCTGCTGCAGCGCAATACGCGGGCCGGCAGCGCCAGGAACATCCATGCCCACTACGACCTGGGCAACGATTTCTACCGCCTGTGGCTGGACCCCGGCATGAGCTACAGCGCCGCCTGGTTCCAGGGGCGCACGGGTGAATCGCTGCGCCACGCCGACCTGCAGGACGCCCAGCAGGCCAAGCTCAGGCGCACGCTGGACGAGGTGCGGCTGCAGCCCGGCCAGCGCCTGCTGGAGATCGGCTGCGGCTGGGGCGGGCTGGCCGAGGCGGCGGCGCAGGAGTTCGGCGCCCGGGTCACGGGCGTGACGCTGTCGCGCGAGCAACTGGCCTGGGGACAGCAGCGCATGCGGCAGGCCGGCCTGGCCGACGCCGTGGAGCTGCGCTACCAGGACTACCGCGACCTGCCCGCGCGCCATGCGGGCGAGCCCTTCGACGCCATCGTCTCCATCGAGATGTTCGAGGCCGTGGGCCGCGAGTACTGGCGCGGCTACTTCCAGACGTTGCGCGACTGCCTCAAGCCCGGGGGCCTGGCCTGCATACAGACCATCACGCTGCGCGAGGACCTGTTCGCGCGCTATCTGCGCTCCACCGACTTCATCCAGCAGTACATCTTCCCGGGCGGGCTGCTGCCCAGCATTCCTGCCTTCGAGCAGGAGGCACGGCGCGCCGGCCTGGTGGTGGAGCGCCGCATGGCCTTCGGCCGCGACTATGCGGAGACGCTGCGGCGCTGGCGCCAGGCCTTCGATCACCACCTCGACGCCGTGCGGGCCCAGGGCTTTGACGAACGCTTCGTGCGCATCTGGACCTTCTATCTCGCCTACTGCGAGGCGGCCTTCGACACCGGCAACACCGATGTCGTCCAGTTCACGCTGCGCAGGCCCCTGCCATGAAATCGCCACCACGTCACATGCCGCGCCGCCAGGCGCTGGCCTGGGGCGCCGCCTGCGCCCTTGTCCCTTCACTGATCGCCATGCCCAACGAACTCCACGCCAAGACTCCGACTGCCGACCTTCCGGCCGAACTGCGCAGCGCCCTGCCGGCCGCGCGCCTGGTGGGCACGGGCGTGCTGCGCTTTTTCGGCCTGCGCGTGTACGAGGCACGGCTGTGGGCCGCACCGGGCTTTGTGCCCGAAGACTACGCCCGCCACCCGTTCGCGCTGGAGCTGGTCTATGACCGCAAGCTCGAAGGCGCGGCCATCGCCGAGCGTTCCATCGCCGAAATGCGCAGGGTCGACGGCTTCACCGAGGAGCAGTCCCGCCAATGGCTGGCGCTGATGAAGCAGGCATTTCCCGATGTGGCGGCCCAGGACCGGCTGCTGGGCCTGAACGACGGCCAGGGCGAGGTGCGCTTCTTCCACAACGGCCGCCAGACTGCACAGCTGCGCGATGCCGACTATGCGCGCCTGTTCTTCGGCATCTGGCTCGCGCCCCAGACCTCGGCACCTGCCATGCGCAGCTCGCTGCTGGGCCAATCCTGAGCGCCCGGGACCACGCCATGGCCTCGCACCCTGCCGCCGCCCCGTTGCTGCCCTGGCGCACAGGGCTGGCCTATGGCGGCCTGGCCGCGCCGCTGGCGTTCGTGTCCCTGCCGCTGTATGTGAACCTGCCCTACCACTACGCCAGCGTGGCCGGTGCGCCGCTGGCGGGGCTGGGCGCGGTGCTGCTGGCCACGCGTGCCTTCGATGCCCTGGTGGACCCCGCCATCGGCCGCCAGGCCGACCGGCTGCTGCGCCGGGGCATGCGGCCAGCGTGGTGGGCGGCTGCACTGGCCAGCCTGCTGATGGTCCTGGGCTTCTGGGCGCTGTGGCATCCGCCGCGCGGTGCCCAGGCCGCCATGCTGGGCTGGCTGGCCTGCAGCCTGCTGGTGTGCACGCTGGCCTACAGCTTCGTCACCATCGTCCACCAGGCCTGGGGCACGCGCTGGGGCGGGCAGCCCGCCTGGCGGGCCCGCGTCACGGCCTGGCGCGAGGGCGCTACGCTGGGCGGTGTGCTGCTGGCCAGCGTGTTGCCGGCCTGGCTGGGCTTGGACGCCACCAGCGCCGTGCTGGCGCTGGGCCTGGCGCTGGGGCTGGTGGGGCTGTACCGGCTCAAGGCTCCGGTGACGCTGCCGCAGCAGGCCACGGCGGACACCTCTCGGATCTCACCATGGGCGGATGCCGGCTTTCGCTGGCTGCTGGCCGTCTTCATGGTCAACGGCGTGGCCGCGGCCATTCCGGCCACCTTGCTGCCCTTCTTCGTGGCCGACAGATTGCAGGTGCCCGGGATGCAGCCCCTGCTGCTGCTGTGCTTTTTTGGCGCGGCGGCCCTGGGCCTGCCGCTGTGGGTGAAGGCCGTCTCGCGCTGGGGCCTGGCGCCCAGCTGGCGCGCGGGCATGCTGGCCAGCGTGCTGGCCTTCGGCTTCACGCCCTGGCTGGGCACGGGTGACGGCCTGGCCTTCGCCGTGATCTGCCTGGCCAGCGGGCTGGCCCTGGGCGCGGACCTGGCCCTGCCGGGCGCACTGCTCACGGGCGTGATCCACGAGTCCGGCCAGGGCGGCCAGGGCGAGGGCCGCTACCTGGGGTGGTGGACCTGCGCCACCAAGCTCAACCTGGCCCTGGCCGCGGGCCTGGCCCTGCCCCTGCTGTCCGTTGCGGGCTACCGCAGCGGCAGCACCGATCCGGCCGGCCTGCAGGCCCTGGCCTGGGCCTATGGCGGGCTGCCCTGCCTGCTCAAACTGGCGGCGGCCGGGCTGCTCTGGCGCACCGAGCGACTGCATTCTTCCTGGAGGAACACATGAGCCACATCACCCACTGCGCTTCGTTTTCACCACTGCGGCGCGCCTGCCTGGGGGCGGCATTGGCGCTGTCTCTGGCGGGCTGCGCCGGTCCTTCCGTGCAGGACTACGCCAAGGAGCAGCCGACGCTGGACCTGCGCCAGTACTTCAACGGGCCGCTGACGGCCCACGGCATGTTCACGGACCGCTCGGGCAAGGTGGTCAAGCGATTCACCGTGCGCATGACGGGCCGCTGGAATGGCGACGAGGGCACGCTCGATGAGCACTTCGTCTACAGCGACGGCAGCACGCAGCAGCGCATCTGGCATATCCGCCACCTGGGCGAGGGCCGCTACAGCGGCCGGGCCGACGACGTGGTGGGCGAGGCCCAGGGCCAGAGCGCGGGCAATGCCATCCGCTGGAGCTACGTGCTGGCCCTGCCCGTGGACGGAAGGGTCTGGAACGTCAGCATGGACGACTGGATGTACCTGATGGACGGGCGCACCCTGCTCAACCGCACGGCCATGAGCAAGCTCGGCCTGCACCTGGGCGACGTGACGCTGGCCATCATCAAGGAGTGATGGCCATGCCACTGTTATCCCGCCGGCTGAACCCGCCGCTGCGCGACTGGAAGGGCCGCTCGGCATGGCTTCTGGGCGCCTCCTCGGGCATAGGGCGCGCCACGGCCGAAGCGCTGCACGGCCAGGGCGCGCGCGTGATTGTCTCTGCGCGGCATGGCGGTGCGCTGCAGGATTTCGTGCGCGGCCGCGAAGGCTGCCTGGCCCTGCCGCTGGACGTGACCGATGCCCAGGCCGTGGCACAGGCAGCCCGTGCCGTGCGGGCCCATGTGGGCAGGGCGCCCGACCTGGTGGTGTACTGTGCCGGCCACTACCGGCCCCAGCGCGCCACCGAGTTCGACCTGGCCGAGATGCAGCGCCACCTGGCCGTGAACTATGGCGGCGCGCTGCACCTGCTCGATGCGGTGCTGCCCATGCTGCTGGAGGCCGGCCAGGGGCATCTGGCCCTGGTCGGCTCGGTGGCAGGCTATCGCGGGCTGCCCATGTCCCTGGCCTACGGTCCTACCAAGGCGGCGCTCAACAACCTGGCAGAAAACCTCTACCTGGACCTGCACGGCCCGGGCCTGGGCGTGTCCATCATCAACCCCGGCTTTGTCGATACGCCGCTGACGGCGCAAAACAGCTTCAGCATGCCGGCCCTGATCGGTGCCGACGAGGCCGCCCGGCACATGCTGCAGGGCTGGGCACAGGGGCGCTTCGAGATGAATTTTCCGCGCCGCTTCACGCGCTGGGTGCGGCTGCTGCGCTGCCTGCCCGATGCCTGGTATTTCTCGGCGGTTCGCCGCATCACAGGAGCCTGAAACCGATGAGCACTGCCCTCGGCGATCCCCGACTGGACCGGCTGGCCCAGGCCTATGAGGCGCTGCGCCGCGACAACCTGCCGGCGCTGCTGGCCCTCTATGCGGAACAGGCCCGGTTCAAGGACCCGTTCAACGATGTGCGCGGCCACGCAGCGATACAGCGCGTGTTCGCCCACATGTTCGAGCAACTGGACCGGCCCCGCTTCGCCGTCAGCCAGGGCGCGGTGCAGGGGGACAGCGGCTTTTTGCTGTGGGAGCTGGGCTTTGTCAGGGCATCGGGCCAGCCCATGCACATCTGCGGCACCAGCTACCTGGAGTTCGATGCGCAGGGACTGGTGGCAGTGCACCGCGACTTCTGGGACCCGGTGGAGGAAATCTTCGCCAAGGTCCCCGTGCTGGGCGCCGTGGCCAGGGCGCTGCAGAACAAGCTCAGGGCTCCGCAGTAAGCAGCCTGGCCAATTGCGCCAGGGCGCCGTCCAGGTCGTCCAGGCCTGGGGCGCCCAGGCAGATGCGCAGCCCGCTGGCACGGTCGTGCGGCTCCACCATCAGCGAGCCCGGATCGGTCAGCGTCACGCCCAGCGCCGCTGCGGCCGACACCAGGCGGTCGGCGGCCTCGCGCTCCATGGGCAGCCAGGCGTTGTAGGCCTCGGGGTGCAGCACCAGGCGGCTGTCGCCCAGGTGTGGGACAAGGTGCGATGCGGCCAGCCGCACGCGCCGCTGTGCCTCATGGCGCAGGTCGGCCTGCAGGGAGGCGACCACGCCCTGGGACAGCCATTCATCGACCACGGCGCATGACAGGGCCGAAGGCGCCATGGACAGCTCCTGCAGCGTCGCCAGCGCGGCGCCGCACAGCGCTGGCGGCAGTACCAGCGTGCCCACCTGCAGCCCCGGGCCCAGCGACTTGGACAGACCGTTCACATGCAGGGTGATCTCGGGCGCCAGGGTCGCCAGGTGCGCAAGGCGCGCGTGATCGGGCGAGCAGGCGGCATACACGCCGTCCTCGATGATCCAGGCGCCTGCGTTCCGGCAGATATCCACGATCGCCCGCCTGCGCTCCGCGCCCATGGTGGCCGTGGTCGGGTTGTGCAGCGTGGGGGTGAGGTAGAGCACCTTGCCTTCGGCGGCGGGAATTCCGTGCAGCGCCTCGGCCAGGGCCTGCGGCAGCAGGCCCTGCGCGTCCATGGCCAGGCCCTGCAGGGCGCAGCCCTTGCGCCGGGCCAGGGCAATGGCGCCGGGGTAGGTGATGCGCTCGGTCAGCAGCCGGCCCCGGGGCTGGCAGACCAGGTCCAGGGCCAGGGACAGCGCCTGGCGCGCGCTGCTGGTCAGCACCATGTGGCCAGGTTCCACGTTCAGGCCCAGCGTCTGCAGCCAGCGCGCGAGCACGCGGCGATGCTCCGCATGTCCGCCCGGCGGCGCGTAGGAATTGAAGTGATCGGCATCGATGCGGCGCGCAATGGCGGTCAGCGTGCGCGCCAGCAGGCGTTCGCTGATGGCGGCCGGCGGCGCGTTGGAGGACAGGTCGATGGCCTCGCCGCCCTGCGTCCGCCGGGCGGCCACGAAGGTGCCCCTGCCCTTGACGCTGCGCGTCAGCCCCCGGCGCTCCAGCAGCGCATAGGCCCTGGTCACCGAGCCCAGGCCGATCTGCAGCCTGTCGGCCAGGTCTCTGTGGGCGGGAAGGCGGTCGCCGCCGGCCAGTCGGCCTTCCACGATGTCGTCGGCCAGGGCGCGCGCCAGCCGCTCGGCGGCACTGGCTTCAATGCGCGCAAGACGGGGTGTCCAGGGGGAGGGCAGGAGCATGGTCGGGGCAAGGAAAAAAAGAGTGTGCCGTGACACTATTTCATTTCTCGATAGTGTAACGTTCACCCCATGTTCAGCCACATCACCGTCGGCGCCCGTGATCTCGAGCGGGCCGGCCGCTTCTATGACGCGGTGCTTTCCCCGCTGGGACTGCAGCGCCGCGCCGTCCAGCCCGATGGCGGGCCGGCCGCGCTGTGCTGGGTGACGCCGCAGGCTTCCTTGCCGCGCTTTTATGTCTACAGCCCCTTCAACGGCGAGCCGGCCACGGCGGGCAACGGCAGCATGGCGGCCTTTCTGGCGCCATCGCCCGAGGCGGTGGATGCGGCCCATGCCGCCGGTCTGGCCCGGGGCGGCAGCGACGAAGGCCCGCCCGGCCCGCGACCGCATTACGGCGATGGCTACTACGGTCCCTACCTGCGCGATCCCGACGGCAACAAGGTCCATGTGCTGCATCGCGCCGATGTGCGGACCTAGCGCAGATCGGGCCCGCCGCCCGTTTCCCCTTCTTTTCCTTCCCATGCAACAAGGACTGTCTTCATGAGCATTGCCGTTCATATGGTCGACGTTTTCGCCAGCGGCCCGCTGTCCGGCAATCCGCTGGCCGTGATCACCGGTGGGCAGGCGCTGACCACCGCACAGATGCAGCAGCTGACGCGCTGGTTCAATCTCTCCGAAACCGCGTTCCTGCTGCCGCCCACGCAGGCGCAGGCCGACTACCGCGTGAGGATTTTCACGCTGGACCGGGAGATGCCTTTTGCCGGCCATCCCACGCTGGGCAGCTGCCATGCCTGGCTGTCCCAGCGCGGTGCGCCCCAGAACGCAGGCCACATCGTCCAGGAGTGCGGGGCGGGCCTGGTGCAGATACGGCAGGAGCATGGGCGGCTGGCATTCGCCGCGCCGCCCATGCTGCGCTTTGGCGCGCCCACCGCCGACGAGCTGGATGCCGCGCTGCGCATGCTGGGCATCACCGCCGAAGAGGTGCAGGCCGCCTCGTGGATAGACAACGGCCCCGGCTGGCTGGGCATCCGCCTGGCCTCGGCCGAGCAGGTGCTGGCGCTGAACCCGGCCCGGCAGTGGCCCACGCGCATGGACGTGGGCGTGGTGGGGCCCTATGCCAGGGGTGTCGGCGGTGCCAGCCCTGCCGCCTGCGAGGTGCGCGCCTTCTTCTCCGATCACCAGGGCGCCATCGTCGAAGACCCCGTCACCGGCAGCCTCAACGCCTCGCTGGCGCAGTGGCTGTTTGCGACGGGGGTGATGGACAGCGACTACGTTGCCGCCCAGGGCCGCTGTCTGGGCCGTGACGGCCGCATCTTCCTGACCCGTGACGGCACGGGCCAGGTCTGGGTGGGCGGCACGGCGCGCACCCATGTCGAAGGCGCACTGAGCGGCCTTTGATCCACACCGAAAGAACCCACGAATGACAGCGATCCAGGAGAGCCTGCGCGCTCCCGTCTCATCGGCCAGGGCCAACCTGAAAATGCTGGTGCGCTACAAGGCCTGGGCCAACGGCCTGACCTTCAAGAGCGTGATGGAGCTGCCCGAAGGCGAGGCCTTGAAGCAGCGCCCCACGAGCTTCGGCAACATGGTGCGCACGCTGAACCACGTCCTTGTGGTGGAGGACATCTTCAGGCACCACCTGCAGGGCCGCAAGCATGGCTACACCATGCGCAACACCGACCACACGCCCACGCTGCAGGCGCTGTGGGAATCCGTGCAGGCAATGGACCGCTGGTATGTGGAGTTCGTCGATGCGTGCCCGGACGAGGAACTGGCGAAGGTCGTGCACTTCGAGTTCGTGGGCGGCGGGCAGGGTGCCATGACGCGCGAGCAGATCGTGCTGCACGTGGTGAACCACGGCAGCTACCACCGTGGCTTTGTCAGCGACATGATGTACCAGGTGCCCTTCGTGCCGCCGGCCAACGACCTGCCGGTGTTCCTCAGGGACTGCTACCGCGTGGACGAGCCGGCCTGCGGTTGAGGCAGGGCCAGGGCCTGCTGCGCCAGGGCGCCCTGGAGCACGGGCAGCGCAGGCGGCGCGTCGCCGGGCAGGGCCCATCCCTGGCGCAGCGCACCGGCAAAGCCGTCGGCCACGCGCGAGTAGGCGCGGCCGCTGGTCATCACCCGGGGCCGGGCCGACCAGGCGATGCGGGCGCCGCCGGCCGCCAGGCGGTCCACCAGGTCCTGGTCCTCGCCGCAGGTGCGTGCGTCGAACCCGCCGGCCTGGCGGTAGTGCCAGGCTGAGATGCCCAGGTTGGCACCATGCACGTGGCGGTGGCCGTCGCGGTCCGTGTAGGTGGTCTCGAAGTGCCGCCGCGCCGTGTCCGCCTGGGCGCCGTGGGCCGACCAGTCGGCCACCTGCACCGTGCCGCAAACCACGTCGGACTGAAGCGCCAGCTGGTCGGCCAGCCAGCTCGGCGAGACGGTGGTGTCGGCGTCCGTGAAGGCCAGCCAGCGGGCGCCCAGCAGCAGCAGGTACTCCGACCCCAGGGCCCGCGCCTTGCCCACGTTGCGCGCGGCAATGGACAACGGGATGGCGGGCCAGCGGCGCACGGCCGATTCGGTGGCGTCCTGGCAGCTGTCCAGCACCACCACGACGGCCACGGTCTCGCCTTGCAGGTCGGCATGGGCGGCCGCGCAAAACACGCTGTCCAGGCAGCGGCCTATGAGGTCTTCCTCGTCATGGGCTGGGATGCACACGCCGATCATCTGTCCGTCCTTTCAGGGGTTTTCTGCCAGATGTCCAGCTGGAAATCCGGTTCGCTGTGGCTCAGCAGCAAGTGCAGCTGCGCATGGGCCGACACGCTGTCATGCAGGGTGCGAGTGGTCTGCAGGTGATCGTGCGCCCCATGCCGCCAGTGGCACATGAGCCAGTGGCCGCCGCCCTGCAGCGAGGCCAGGCACTGGCGGTTGAAATGCGCCAGTGCCGCGTCGTCGAAGTAATAGGCAAGCTCCGAGACCACGATGAGATCGAAGCCTTGCTGCGGCACCTGGGGCACCTGTGGCCATTGCCAGGGCAGGGGCAGGGCCTGCAGGTCCAGACGGGCGCGGTCCTGCGGCGCAATCCGCTGCCGGCACAGATCCACGGCCCTGTCCGAGAAGTCGACGGCGCACAGCCGGTCGCAGCGCTGCAGCAGGCGCTGCGTGGCCTCGCCATTGCCGCAGCCGGGCTCGAAGCCGTGGGCATAGCGCTCGCGCGGCAGGGCGGCCAGCAGCAGGTCGCGCTTGCGCCGTTCGTACCAGCGTGATGCGACCCGCCAGGGGTCGGGGTCGGCCTGGTACATCTGCTCGAAGTGCTGCCGGGCGCCGTTCATAGAAACACCACTTCAAACGGACGCAGCAGGCGCTGCGTGGCCCAGGACGGCAGGATGGCGTCGCGGCCCGTGGACGGGTCGGGCAGCAGCTGGCTGCGAAAGCACGACAGGGCCTGGCGCTTGAGCGCCAGCTCCTGCGGCGCCAGCGCAATGGCGGCGGCGCGGTGCCAGGGCACGCGCGCGTCGCCGGGCTCGGCCCAGTGCCAGGCCCAGATCGGCAGCTCGAAGAGCCGGCAGCCCGCGTGCCGGGCTGCCGTGGCGCAGGCCTGGCCCGTGGCCTCGTGGTCCGGGTGCCCGTCTTCGCGCCAGGTGCACAGCAGCGCATCCGAGGGCTGCAGCAACGGCTCCAGCCGTTGCAGCAACTGCGCTGCATGCTCGGCGATATGGCCGTCGGGCAGGCCCAGCCGCAGCACCTGCGCCTGCGGCGCAAGCAGGGCCAGGGCCTGGGTGCTCTCCTGCACGCGCTCGCGCACCAGACGCTGCGGCGGCCACAGCGTCGAGTCGGGGTGGCTGGCTCCGCCATCGGTCACGGAGACGATGAGGCAGGGCATGCCCCGCTCGGCACAGCGGCGCAGCAGGCCGGCGCAGCCCAGGATCTCGTCATCGGGGTGCGGCGCGACGATGACGGCGCGGCGCCGGCCTTCCAGCAGGTCGTCCATGGATACCTGCGCTGGCCGGCGTTGCGCAAACCAGGCCTGCCAGCGCGATTCGGGCGTGCCCCGGCCCTCGATGAGGCGCGGCTTCACAGCATCCATGCCGCGCCTCCCGGTGCCTGCGAGGCCTGTGCCTTCTCGGCCAGCAGGCGGCCCAGCGCGGCCTGGTCGCGCTCGGCATGGCTTTGGCGGATGAAGACGGGCAGGTCGGCCATCAGCTGTGCCAGGCCCCTGTTCTTGCACAGTGGGCCGGGACCGATGGCGCGCGGCACGCGCCGCAGCACCTCTTCGGCGGCGGCTTCCACGGCCAGGCGGGCGCGGTTCACGGCCAGCAGGCAGGGGTCCGAGGGCGTGGCATCGATGCGGGCCGCAGCGTCGCGCAGCAGGCCGGCCGCGCCGGCCAGGGCCACATCCAGCGCGCCCAGGTGGGCCTGGCGGTGCGGGTCCTCGCCTTGACCGACGGCCTGCTGCAGATGGCTGGCGATGCGCGCTGCCGCGCCATGCCAGCATGCAGCAACGCCCGCGCCGCCATGGTGAAAGCCGGGGCGGCTCAGGTACTGGCCCGGTTCGCCGACCAGCACGCCGGTGGCGCCGTCGAAATGCACGTCGGCGCTGGCGCTGGCGGCCATGCCCACGGCCTGCCAGTGGCTGTCGTCTCTGCGGATGCCGGGCTGGTCCATGGTGACGGCGATCAGGCAGCGCCGGCCGTCGGCCAGCCAGCCGCTGACCAGGGCACGGTCCACCGCGCGCGCGCCCGAACACCAGGGCTTGTGGCCGGACAGCTGCACGGCCATGCCGGCATGTGCCGCAGCATGGGGGGCCGTGGACGTGGCCTGCACGCGCTCGCCCGGCGGCTCGGCGCACCAGACGGCCCAGCGCAGTCCTTCGGTGGCCAGGTCGGCCTGCAGTTCGGACAGGATGGCCAGGGCATCGGTATGGCCTTCATAGAGCTTGGCCAGGCTCAGGCTGTGGGCGGCCACCTCGGCCAGTGCGCGCCAGCGCAGCAGCGTGTGGCCATGGCCCGGCAGCGGCAGGCGGTCGGCGCCCTGCGCCACCAGCAGGGCCAACTGGTCCGCTGGCGACAGGTCCGTGTGGCCGCGCAAGGCCTGCGCCAGCGTGTCGCTGCATGTCCACGCATGGGCGTGCTCGTTGTCGTGCTGGGCCATCGCCGCTTGCCTTCCTTTTGTGTGTCGTGCGCAGCCCGGGAAATGGGGTGGGGCCGGGCGATGCCATGGTGCCGGGAGGATGAACGCGGCGCCGCAGGAGCAGGAAGGCATTACCTGTCGGAGACCACCGACCGGCAGGCGTCCCGTTCCACGCCGTCGGCAGGGCAGGCGGCCAGCTCCAGGCGCAGCGGTGCCTGCTCCTGTCTGATCGAGGGAACGGGGATGCCGAAGGCTTCCCTTTCCCTGTGCTCCAGCGGCCTGGCCTCTTTCAAGGCAGACAGAAAGGCCTTGCGCCACCAGTGCACGTCCTGCTCGGCGATGCGCTGCAGCAGCCGCTGGTGCCGCTGGCGCCTTTCCTGCAGGGGCATCTGCAGGGCCTGCTGCACCACGGCGGCCGTGCCGTGCACGTCGTAGGGATTGACCAGCAGCGCCTCCTGCAGCTGCTCGGCCGCGCCGGCAAACCGCGACAGCACCAGCACGCCCGGGTCGGCCGGGTCCTGGGCCGCCACATATTCCTTGGCCACGAGGTTCATGCCGTCGCGCAGCGGCGTGACCAGGCCCACGGCCGCCGCGCGGCACAGGCCCGGAATGCCATCGCGCGGCAGGGTCTGGTGGATGTAGCGCACGGGCATCCAGTCCAGCTCGCCGTAGTCGCCGTTGACGGCGCCGCACAGCGATTCAAGCTCCCGCCGTATGTCGGCATACGCGTCCAGGCCCTCGCGCGTGGGCGAGCCGATCTGGATCAGCGTGGCGCGCCGGCGCTGCTCGGGATGGCGGGCCAGCAGCTCCCGAAAGGCACGCAGGCGCTGCGGCAGGCCCTTGGAGTAGTCCAGCCGGTCTATGCCCAGCAGCAGGCGACGCTGTGCGTACTCGTGCTTCATGCGCGCATGCATGTCCTGCGATGCGCCGGACAGGGCCAGCGCCGCGAAGCCCTCCACATCGATGCCGATGGGGAAGGCGCGGCACACCAGGCGCTGCCCATGGGCACGCAAGGCGCCATCGCCCAGCGACTGACCCCCGGCCTCGTCGCAGACATAGCGCTCGAAATGCTGCACGTCCTGGCGGGTCTGCAGGCCCACAAGGTCGTAGGCAAACAGGCAGCGCATCAGCCATGCATGCTCGGGAATGGCCGCCAGCAGGGTCGGCGGGGGCAATGGGATGTGCAGGAAAAAGCCGATGCGCTGGCGGCAGCCCAGGGCGCGCAGCTCGGCCGCCAGCGGGATCAGGTGGTAGTCATGCACCCAGAGGATGTCGTCCTGCGCCAGCAGGGGCAGCAGCCTGCGCGCAAGCAGCTGGTTCACGCGGCGGTAGCCGGCCGCATGGCCCGTGTCGAAGCTCGCCAGGTCCAGCCGTCCGTGAAAGACGGGCCACAGCACGCCGTTGCTGTAGCCCGCGTAGTAGCTGTCATGGTCCGCGCGGTCCAGGTCCACCGTGGCCAGCGTGACGTTGCCTGCCTGGGTGCGGTGCACATGGCCGGCCGGCGCGGCCAGGGCACCGTCATCGGTGACGGCCCCGCTCCAGCCGAACCACAGGCCGCCCGTCTGCCGCAGCGCATCGCCCATGGCCACGGCAAGGCCCCCGGCTGCGGCCCTGCGCGGATCGGCCACGCGGTTGGAGATCACCACCAGCCGGCTCATGGCAGCACCTCCGCGCAGGTCTGCGCAGCCAGGTGCATGCATGCGGACTTCAGCCAGGCATGCACGGCCTGCGGGCTGCCCAGCCGGTGGCGGGCCCTGCTTGCGCCTTCGCCCACCTTGATCGCCATGCCGCCGTGTGCCTGCACCACGGCAAAGCCGCTCTCGTCCGTGACATCGTCACCGGCAAACACCGGGGTGCGGCCGGCGAACGGCGCTTCGCGCAGGAAGGCCGCAATGGCGTGGCCTTTGTCCACGCCTGCGGGCCTGACCTCCAGCACGCATTTGCCGTGCAGCAACTCCAGCCCGGGCTGGTGTCGCAGGGCGCGGCCCAACATGTCCAGGCACAGCGCCGCCAGCTCTGGCGCACGCCGGTAGTGCAGTGCGACCGAGGAGCGCTTGCGCTCCACCAGCAGGCGGGGATGGTCGGCCGCCAAGGCATTGCACATCTGCAGCACGGTCTCTGGCATGGCCGATGCCTGCATGTGCAGGCGGCCTGCGGCATCCCGCCGCTGCAGGCCGTGCTCGCAGGCGGCAGGCAGATGCAGCGGCGCCAGAAAGTGGTCCAGCATCTCGACCTGCCGACCCGTGACGATGGCCAGCGCACCGCCCAACAGACCCTGCAGCCTGGCCAGCATGGGGATCAGGCCGGGGTCTGGCGCAATGGCGTCCGGGGTCTCGGCCAGCGGCACGAGCGTGCCGTCGAAGTCGAGGAACAGTGCGGATCTGCAGGTGGGGGATGGGGGTGTTTCCATGGAGGCGCCAGGGTATGGGTTGCCGGTTTCGTGGATCGACATCAGGAAAGCGTCTGCTGCCATGGCCTGCTCACCGCTCGGCCTTGATGGAGCCGCGGATGTTGGTGATGGCCAGGCAGAACTGCAGGCTCACCAGCGCCCAGGCCGCCGTGGACCAGCCCCACAGCGCCCACAGCGCATTGCTGAGCATCAGGATCCAGAAGCCCAGGTTGCGCCTTTGCGCAGAACGCGAGCCCACACACCAGGCGCCGGCGATGGAGGCCAGAAAGGCAGGCCACTGGAGCCAGTCGGGAATGTCGGGCATGGGGTTGCTCCTGTATGGAGTGAAGCGCGGGCACCTCAGTTGCCGGGCCGTGCCGGGTCGTCTTCGTCGATGGAGTGGCATTCCTTGCAGGCTCCGCTTTCGTGCGCGCGGGCGGCCAGATTGACGTGGAAGGCCACCCCTTGCTGCAGCTGCTCCCCGTCCAGAGCCCTTCGATGCCGGTCATGCGGTTGCTGGCGATCTTGTTGGCTGCCAGCAGCTCGTTGCGCTTCAGGTGCAAGCTTCAGGTGCCATCAAGGCTGCTTGCGCACCATCTTCTTGCGCCGTTCGGCATCCAGGCCCGGCGTCTGGCGCATGTCGGTATCGACCTGGCCGGAGGCGAGGTCGTCATGGGCCTGGCGCATCACCGGATCGGGCGCATCGCTGGTAGCGTCCAGGCTCTGGTCGCGCTCGTGCGGAAGGCGCAGGCCCTGTTCGGATGCGTCGGATGCATCGGATTCACCGGGCGCATGGGGCGCCTTGCCGACCTGTCCGGGCAGCTTGGTCTGGCCATCGCCCGACGGCTTCGCCTGTGTGGGTGCAGAGGACTTGGATGCGGATGGGGTCTTGTCTTTCATGGCGTCTTCCTTTCATTCGCGGGCCTGCGCAGGCGGCGCTTGGGCCATGGTCTCTTGGCCCTTTCGCAGCCGCCGTGGGACCACGCCGAAAGCGCAGGAACGAAAAGATGCCTCGCGCATGAACGCCGTTCTCAGGCACGCCGATTGCCCTGTGCCGGGGTGCGAAAAATGGCCACAGGCCACTGGCGCGATGTCCGCAAGGCCCGGTCGCCGCGTTCCTACGGCACATGGCCGCAAGCGCGCACGCCGGCGGCGCGCCACGGCGATCACGATAGACATCACTTTCAACTGCCAAGGAGCACATTCCATGACGCAATCGAATCCCGCAAACCGTGACCCGCTGTCCGACGCGCCCGGCGCACATCCCGTGGGCACCGGCATAGGCGCTGCAGGCGGTGCCGTGACCGGCGCTGCATTCGGCGCAATGGGCGGCCCCATCGGTGCTGCCGTGGGCGGTGTGGCCGGTGCCGTGGTCGGCGGGCTGGCCGGCAAGGGCGCGGCCGAAGCCGTCAATCCCACGGTCGAGGACGCCTACTGGCGCGACGCCTACCAGAACGAGCCCTACTACGTGGCAGGCCGCAGCTACGAGGAATACCGCCCCGCCTACGAGCTGGGCTGGAACGCGGCCGCCGCGCGCCGCGATGCCGATTTCGATGCCTTCGACGCCGAATGGGAGCGCGAATGGACCACGCGCCGTGGCGCCAGCCATCTGGACTGGGACCAGGCCCGGCCCGCAGCGCGCGCAGCCTGGGAGCGCGCAGGCGTTCGCGATGTCCGTGATGACACGGGGACCATCGTGGCACCGGCCTACACCGGCGACATCGACAACGACGATGTGGCCGACGTGCTCAACGACCTGCTCGAATCCTGCCGCGATGGCGAGTACGGCTTTCGCACCTCGGCCGAGAACGCCGACTCGCCGGACCTCAAGACCCTGTTCCTGCGCCATAGCGCCGAGTGCGGCGCCGCCGCGCTGGAGCTGGAGGCCGAGATCCGCAAGCTGGGCCGCGAGCCCGCATCGGGCGGCACGGTGGCCGGCGCGCTGCACCGGGGCTGGGTGTCGGTGAAGACGGCGCTGACCTCGCAGGACGACAAGGCCGTGCTGGAGGAGTGCGAGCGCGGCGAGGATTCCGCCGTGGCCCAGTACCGCAAGGCGCTCAAGCAGCCGCTGCCTCCGGCCATCCGCGTGATGGTGGAGCGCCAGGCCCAGGGCGCGCAGCGCAACCACGACGAAGTGCGCGATCTGCGCGACCGCATGCGCGCAGCCTCCTGACCCGGCACAGGATGCCTGGGGTTGCTAGCCGCCTACGCCGTACGGCGCAAAGCGGCTGGCGTTCTCATCCACATGCAGCGCCTTTCCCACATAGGGAAAGGCGCGCTGCGTGCACTGGTCACGCTCGCAGACCTTGCAGCCCATGCCGATGGGCGTGGCCGATTCCGGATCGCCCAGGTCCAGCCCCTTGGCATAGACCAGGCGCGAGGCATGGCGTATGTCGCAGCCCAGGCCGATGGAGAAGGTCTTGCGCGGCGAACCATAGCCGCGCTGACCGTGCGAGACCGAGCGTGCAATCCACAGGTAGCGCCGCCCGTCGGGCATGCTGGCGAGCTGGCGCAGCACCTGGTCGGGCTGGCCGAAGGCCTCGTACACCGTCCACAGCGGGCAGGTGCCGCCGGTGCGGCTGAAGTGGAAATGCGTGGCCGACTGGCGCTTGGAGATATTGCCCGCGCGGTCCACGCGCACAAAGAAGAAGGGCACGCCGGGCGCGCCGGGCCGCTGCAGCGTGCTCAGCCGGTGGCAGACGGTTTCAAAGCCCACGCCAAAGCGCTGGCCCAGCAGGTCGATGTCATAGCGCAGCTGCTCGGCCGATTCCAGGAACAGGTCGTAGGGCAGCAGCAGCGCGCCCGCAAAGTAGTTGGCCAGGCCCACGCGGGCGAGCTTGCTTGAGGCCGGGTCGCCCTGGAAGGCGGCGGTGGCGATCAGCCGGTCCAGCGTGTCGCCCATCTCCAGCAAGGCCAGCTGCGTGCCCAGCTGGAAGGCCTGTTGCGCAGGCTCCAGCGCCGAGGACAGCCACAGCGAGCGCGTGGCCGGGTCGAACCGGCGCTGGCTTTGCCGGGAGTCTTCCAGGCGATGCACCTGCACGCCGTGGCGCTGCTGCAGCCGCCGGACCAGCCAGTCCGCCAGATGGCCCGGGTCCGCACGCGCCTCGCCGGCCAGGGCCTGGGCCGCGCGGTCCACTTCATCGAAGTAGTTCTGGTGCGCAAAGAAGAAATCGCGCACGGCCTCGAACGGCATGGTGCGCGCCACCGGCATGTCCGAGCGGTCATCGCCCAGCCTGAGCGACATGCTCTCGATGCGCTCCAGGGCCTCCAGATGGCGGCGGTGCAGCGCCATCACCGCACGTCCCAGGGCGGGCATCTGCGCGGCGACTTCCTGTAGCTCGGGCAGGGCAATGGATTCGGGCGCCTCGGCAAGGGCCTCGCGCAGGCCGGCGACCAGGCGCGCTTCCTCGTCCTCCGAGAACTGCTGGATATCGACGCCCAGCGCGCGGTTGAGCTTGAGCAGCACCGACACCGTCAGCGGCCGCTGGTTCTGCTCCAGCTGGTTCAGGTAGCTGGGCGACAGGCCCAGCGCGTGGGCCAGGGCGATCTGGGACAGGCCGTGCTCCGCGCGCAGTTTGCGCAGCTTGACGCCCATGAACGTCTTCTTCATGGCTGTTTCCTCGGGTGGCTGTTATTCGCAGAATTTGCAAATTCGCGGACTTCGTTTCGCAAGAATTCGCCTTTTCAGCACTATGGCAGGGGCGCTATTTTGCGTAAATTGCGAAACATGACAACACCCACCGGAACCGCCGAGCTGCATGAACTGGTATTGCCCGCGCTGGCCAACCACCACGGCACGCTGTTCGCGGGCCAGGGCCTGCAGCTCATGGCCAAGGCGGCCTTTCTCGCTGCGCGCAGCCTGGCACAGCGCGAGGTCGTGATGGCGGCCGTCACCGGCGTGGACTTCCTGGCACCCGTGCCCGTGGGCCACGAGATCGTCCTGCGCGGCTGGGTCAGCCGCGTGGGGCGCAGCTCCATGACGGTCTGTGTCACCGCGTCGGCCCAGGCGCCGGGCATTGCCTGCGAGGACGTGCTCAAGGGCCTGTTCGAGATGGTGGCTGTCGACCACAACGGCCTTCCTGCGGCCATTGCCCATTCCTATCTGAACCAGGAGACCCTTTCATGAGTACCACGACCATCGACGCGCCATCTGCGCCAACTTCGCCATCTGCGTCCGCATTCAAGCCCAAGAAATCGGTCGCGCTGTCGGGCGTGACCGCCGGCAACACCGCGCTGTGCACCGTGGGCCGCTCGGGCAACGACCTGCACTATCGCGGCTACGACATCCTGGACATTGCCGAGGTCTGCGAGTTCGAGGAGATCGCCCATCTGCTGGTGCACGGCAAGCTGCCCACGCGCCCCGAACTGCAGGCCTACAAGACCAAATTGCAGGCGCTGCGCGGCCTGCCGGCCAGCGTCAGGCAGGCGCTGGAGCAGCTGCCTGCCGGCGCCCACCCCATGGACGTGATGCGCACCGGCGTCTCGGCCCTGGGCTGCGTGCTGCCGGAAAAGGACGACCACAACCTGGCGGGTGCCCGCGACATTGCCGACCGGCTCATGGCCAGCCTGGGCTCCATGCTGCTGTACTGGTACCACTGGAGCAATTCGGGCCGGCGCATCGAGGTGGAGACCGACGACGACTCCATCGGCGGCCACTTCCTGCACCTGCTGCACGGCCACCGGCCGTCCGAAGGCTGGGTGCGCGCCATGCACACCTCGCTCAACCTCTATGCAGAGCATGAGTTCAACGCCTCCACCTTCACGGCGCGCGTGATCGCGGGCACGGGCAGCGATATGTATTCCTCCATCGCGGGCGCCATCGGCGCGCTGCGCGGGCCCAAGCATGGCGGCGCCAACGAGGTGGCCTTCGAGATCCAGAAGCGCTACGACACGCCCGACGAGGCCGAGGCCGACATCCGCCGCCGCGTCGATGCCAAGGAAGTGGTGATCGGCTTCGGCCACCCGGTCTACACCGTCAGCGACCCGCGCAACGTGGTCATCAAGGGCGTGGCCAAGCGCCTGTCCGACGAGGCCGGAACCACCCGCATGTACGACATTGCCGACCGGCTGGAATCGGTGATGTGGGAGGTCAAGAAGATGTTCCCCAACCTGGACTGGTTCAGCGCCGTCAGCTACCACATGATGGGCGTGCCCACGGCCATGTTCACGCCGCTGTTCGTGATCGCGCGCACCAGCGGCTGGGCCGCGCACGTGATCGAGCAGCGCCAGGACAACAAGATCATCCGCCCCAGCGCCAACTACACGGGGCCGGATGACCAGACGTTCGTGCCCCTCGATGCGCGCGCCTGAGCCGCCGCTGTCCTGAACCTGGCGGGCGGGCTGCAGGCCTGCCCGCATTGCATCCGCCCCATGAACAACGACCACAAGAAACCCCTGCCCGGCACCACGGTGCACTACATCGATGCCCGCGCCGCCGTCGATGCGCTCTCGCCCGGCGCCTGGGCACGCCTGCCCTACACCGCCCGCGTCCACGCCGAGAACCTCGTGCGCCGCGCCGATCCCGCGCAGCTGCACGGCTACCTGCTGCAGCTCATCGAGCGCCGGCGTGACATCGACTTTCCCTGGTACCCCGTGCGCGTGGTCTGCCATGACATCCTGGGCCAGACCGCCCTGGTGGACCTGGCCGGCCTGCGCGACGCCATCGCGGCCGAAGGCGGCGACCCGGCCCAGGTCAACCCCGTCGTGCCCGTGCAGCTCATCGTGGACCACTCGCTGGCCGTGGAGTGCGGCGGCTTCGATCCCGATGCCTTCGTGAAGAACCGCGCCATCGAGGACCGCCGCAACGAGGACCGCTTCCACTTCATCGAGTGGACAAAAAAAGCCTTTGCCAACGTGGATGTGATCCCTGCAGGGAACGGGATCATGCACCAGATCAATCTGGAGAAGATGTCCCCCGTGGTGACAGTGCAGGATGGCCTGGCCTTCCCGGACACCTGTGTCGGCACCGACTCGCACACGCCCCATGTCGATGCCCTGGGCGTGATCGCCGTGGGCGTGGGCGGCCTTGAGGCCGAGAACGTTATGCTGGGCCGCGCCTCCTGGATGCGCATGCCCGAGATCGTGGGCGTGTGCCTCACGGGCCGGCGCCGGGGCGGCATCACCGCCACCGACATCGTGCTGGCCCTGACCGAATTCCTGCGCCAGCAAAAAGTCGTCGGCGCCTATGTGGAATTCTTTGGCGAGGGCGCCGACAGCCTGAGCATCGGCGACCGCGCCACCATCTCCAACATGTGCCCCGAATACGGCGCCACGGCGGCCATGTTCTCCATTGACGACCAGACCCTGGCCTACCTGCGCCTGACCGGCCGCGACGAGGCCCAGGTGCGCCTGGTCGAGGCCTATGCGCGCACCGCAGGTTTCTGGAGCGACAGCCTGGCCGATGCCCAGTACGAGCGCGTGCTGCAGTTCGACCTGTCCACCGTGGTGCGCAACATGGCCGGCCCCTCGAATCCGCACCGGCGCCTGCCCACCTCGGCCCTGGCCGAGCGCGGCATTGCCGATGCGGCCAAGCTGCAGGCCGCCCGCGCCCAGGAGGCACAAGGCCTGATGCCCGATGGGGCCGTCATCATCGCGGCCATCACCAGCTGCACCAACACCAGCAACCCGCGCAATGTCATCGCCGCGGCGCTGCTGGCGCGCAATGCCAATCGCCTGGGTCTCACGCGCAAGCCCTGGGTCAAGTCCTCGCTGGCGCCGGGCTCCAAGGCCGTGGAGCTGTACCTGAAGGAGGCCGGGCTGCTCAGCGAGCTGCAGCAGCTGGGCTTTGGCATCGTCGCCTTTGCCTGCACCACCTGCAACGGCATGAGCGGCGCGCTGGACCCCAGGATCCAGCAGGAAATCGTCGAGCGCGACCTCTACGCCACGGCCGTGCTCTCGGGCAACCGCAACTTCGACGGGCGCATCCATCCGTATGCCAAACAGGCCTTCCTGGCCTCGCCGCCGCTGGTCGTGGCCTATGCGCTGGCGGGCACCATCCGCTTCGACATCGAGCAGGACGTGCTGGGCGTGGTGGACGGGCGCGAGATCCGCCTCAAGGACCTGTGGCCCGCCGACGAGGAGATCGACGCCATCGTCGAGCAAGCGGTCAAACCTGCGCAATTCCGCGCCGTCTACGACCCCATGTTCGCCATCCGCAAGGACGATGGCGACAAGGCACGGCCCCAGTACGACTGGCGCCCCCAGTCCACCTACATCCGCCGCCCGCCCTACTGGGATACCGAAGGCGTGGGCGCGCTGGCGGCCTTCCCGCGCACGCTGCGCAACATGCGGCCGCTGGCGCTGCTGCCCGACAACATCACCACCGACCACCTGTCGCCCTCCAACGCCATCCTGGCCGACAGCGCGGCGGGCGAATACCTGGCGCGCATGGGCCTGCCCGAGGAAGACTTCAACTCCTACGCCACCCACCGCGGCGATCACCTGACGGCCATGCGCGCCACCTTCGCCAACCCGCAGCTGGTCAACGAGATGGCCGTCATCGATGGCGTGCAGCACAAGGGCTCGCTGGCGCGCATCGAGCCCGAAGGCCGTGTGGTGCGCATGTGGGAGGCCATGGAAACCTACCTGAACCGCCGCCAGCCGCTGATCATCATCGCGGGCGCCGACTACGGCCAGGGCAGCTCGCGCGACTGGGCGGCCAAGGGAGTGCGGCTGGCCGGAGTCGAGGCCGTGGTGGCCGAAGGCTTCGAGCGCATCCACCGCACCAACCTCATCGGCATGGGCGTGCTGCCGCTGCAGTTCCTGCCGGGCACCGACCGCAAGACCCTGGGGCTGGACGGCACGGAGGTCTATGGCGTGGAAGGCGAGCGCACGCCGGGCACCCAACTCACGCTGGTGGTCGAGCGCAGAAACGGCCAGACGCTGCGCGTGCCCGTGACCTGCCGGCTGGACACGGCCGAGGAGGTATCGGTCTACGAGGCCGGCGGGGTGCTGCAGCGGTTTGCGCAGGACTTCCTGGCGCAGGCTCAGGCAGCCTGAGAAGGGGGCGTGCCAGCGGCCAGCGGCTGGCGCGCCAGCTCGATGAAGGCCTGCAGATAGTCGGTCTGCAGGTCCGCCACGCGCGCGCCCAGGAAGATCTGCTTGGCAATGCCCTGGGCGCCCAGGCGCACGGGAACCACGTCCAGCTTGCCCGCGTACTCCTGCACCAGCCAGCGCGGCAAGGCCGCCACGCCCCGGCCGCTGGCCACCATCTGCATCATGATGTCCGTGGTCTCTATGGCCTTCTGGCGGCGCGGCGTGATGCCGGCCGGCATGAGGAACTGGTTGTAGATGTCCAGCCGGTCCATGGGAACGGGATAGGTGATCAGCACCTCGGGCGCGAGCTGGGCGGCCTCCACGAAATCGGCCCCTGCCAGCGCATGCGCGCTGGAGACTACCAGCACCTGCTCGTAGTCGAACACAGGCACGAACTCCAGGCCCGCCTTGAACAGCGGATCGGGCGTGACCAGCAGGTCGATCTCGTAGCCGAACAGCGCGCCGATGCCGCCGAACTGGAATTTCTGCTTCACATCCACATCCACATCGGGCCAGCTCGCCAGATAGGGCGCGACGATCTTGAGCAGCCACTGGTAGCAGGGATGGCACTCCATGCCGATGCGCAGCGCGCCGCGCTCGCCCTGGGCGAACTGGCGCAGCCGCTCCTCGGCCAGGTCCAGCTGGGGCAGCACGCGCTGGGCCACGGCCAGCAGGTACTGGCCGGCCTGCGTCAGGCGCAGGCTGCGGCCTTCGCGCAGCCAGATGTCCGTGCCCAGCTGCTGCTCCAGCTTCTTCATGCTGTGGCTCAGCGCCGACTGCGTCACGCACAGCACGCCGGCTGCTGCCGTCAGCGAGCCTTGTTTTTCGACTTCACGGACGATGGCGAGGTGGGTGCGTTCGAGCATTTTGGTGAGAAAAATTCATGGATTTTTGAACTAGAAAAATTCTAGTTCATTGATGTGGATCCATTCCATGGCTGCCTTCATCGATTGAAAGCAGTGCATGACCATCATTCATCACCTCGGTTTCCCCATCGGCGCCCGGTGCACTACGCAGCCGGTGCGCCGGGCTGCAGGGCGCCGTGCAGGAAGGCCTGCTCCATCACGGCCCCCACGCTGGCCCGCGCAACACGGCCGCGCCGCTCCGCATCCAGCAGCCCTACGACCATGGACAGCCACAGCTCGGTCATGGCCGCAGCCGTGATGTCGATGCGGAACACGCCGGCCTGCTGGCCGCGCAGGAAAAAGGCATCCATGGCCGCCACCCATTCGCTCTCTATCTGGCCGACCACCGAGATGTCGGAGCGCCAGAAATACATCAGGAACAGCAGCAGCGTCTGGTGGTCCTGGCAGTGGGCGGTGAGGCGGCGCAGCGCCTCCAGCGGCGCGTGGCGCTCCAGCTCGGCCGCGCGCATGGCGCGCGACAGGGTGTCGGCCGCATGTCCTATGAGCCGGTCGATGAGCTGGTCGCGCGTGGGGCAGAAGCGGTAGAGCGTGGCCTTGCTGATGCCGATGGCGCGTGCCAGCTCCTGCAGATTGGCCTTGGGATCGTCCAGCAGCGCCAGTGCCAGTGCGCCCAGCAGCTTGCCTTCGTCCTCTTGCTTGGTGCTCGTCATCGCTTGTCATGCCTCCTTGGAAAGTGCATGGATTTTATCTGTTGATGTTTAAAAGAATCAAATGAATCGATGTTGACTCATTTGATTCTGATATGTACCATCGCGGCCTTCGTATCGAACTCAATCAGGTTGTGAACATGAGCATGCGTCTGAACAAGCGACGTGGCCTGCCGCTGGCGGCCCTGGTGCTGGCCGCCCTGGCCGCCCTTGCAGCGGGCTGCGGCCGCAACGAGGCTCCGGCCGCAGCGGGTGACGCGCTGCCCGTGGTGCAGGCCGTCACCGTGCAGCCCGCGCCGCTGGCCCTGTCCAGCGAGCTGCCGGGCCGTATCGAGCCCGTGCGCGTGGCCGAGGTGCGTGCGCGGGTGGCCGGCATCGTGCTGCGCCGCCATTTCGAGGAAGGCGCCGACGTCCGGGCCGGCCAGGTGCTGTTCCAGATCGACCCGGCGCCCCTGCGCGCCGCCCTGTCCCGCGCCCAGGGCCAGCTGGCCAGCGCCGAGGCGGCTCTGCTCGATGCGCGTGCCGTGGTCGGCCGCAACGCGCCGCTGGTGGCGCAGGAGGCAGTCAGCCGCCAGGACTTCGAGGCCATGCAGGCCCGCCTGCAGGCGGCCCAGGCCGCGCGGCAGTCCGCCCAGGCCGAGGTGCAGGCGGCCGCCCTGAACCTGGAATACGCCACGGTCAGGGCGCCGATCGCGGGCCGCATCGGCCGTGCGCTGGTCACCGAGGGCGCCCTGGTGGGCCAGGGCGAGGCCACGCCCATGGCGCTGGTCCAGCAGCTCGACCCGGTCTATGCCGACTTCCAGCAGCCCGTGGCCGAAGCCCAGCGCCTGCGCGCGGCCCTGGCCGAGGGCCGCCTGGCACAGACAGCGGGCAAGGACGGCACGCCGGTCTCCCTGAAGGTGGACGGCACGGGCCTGCAGCGCACGGGGCGGCTGCTGTTCTCGGATGTGACGGTGGACCGCGGCACGGGCCAGATGGCGCTGCGCGGGCGCTTCGACAACCGCGACGGCATGCTGCTGCCCGGCATGTATGTGCGCGTGACCGTGGGCCAGGGCGTGGACCCTGCCGCCATCCTGGTGCCGCAGCGGGCCGTGCAGCGCAGCACCGACGGGCAGGCCCACGTGCTGGTGGTGGACGGCGAGGACACGCTGCAGATGCGCCCCGTGCAGACCGCGGCCATGCATGGCGCGCAGTGGCAGATCAGCGCAGGCCTCAAGGGCGGCGAGCGCGTGGTGGTGGGCCGCATGGCGGGCCTGCAGCCCGGGGCGCGGGTTCAGGTCACGGCCCTTTCCGATGCCGCGGCCTCCCCTACGGCGGGGCTGTCCGGCACCTTCAGCGCCTCCGGCAGCTCCGCCACGTCCAGCGACTGAGCCGGCGCGTGCCCAAGGAATAGACCATGTCCAAGTTCTTCATCAACCGCCCCAACTTCGCCTGGGTGGTGGCCATCTTCATCATGCTCGCCGGGCTGCTGGCCATACCGGCGCTGCCCGTCTCCCAGTTTCCCAACGTGGCGCCGCCGCAGATCTCGATCACCGCCAACTATCCGGGCGCCTCCGCCACCACGGTGATGGAGTCGGTGACCAGCGTCATCGAGGAGGAGCTCAACGGCACCAAGGGGCTGCTGTACTTCGACTCCTCCAGCGGCTCCACGGGCATGGCCGAGATCACGGCCACCTTCGCCCCGGGCACCGAGCCGGCGCTGGCCCAGGTGGAGGTGCAAAACCGCATCAAGAAGGCCGAGGCGCGCCTGCCCGCGTCCGTGATGCAGATGGGCCTGCAGGTCGAGCAGGCCAGCGCCAACTTCCTGATGATCTACTCGCTGACCTACAAGGACGGCAGCGGCAACAGCGGCAACAGCGAGGTGGCCCTGTCCGACTACGCCGTGCGCAACATCAACAACGAGATCCGCCGCGTGCCCGGCGTGGGCAAGGTGCAGTTCTTCGCGGCCGATGTGGCCATGCGCGTGTGGGTCGATCCGAACAAGCTGCTGGGCTACGGCCTGTCGGTGGCGGACGTGAACGCGGCCATCGCCGCCCAGAACGCGCAGGTGCCGGCCGGCAGCTTTGGCGCCTCGCCCGCAGGGCCCGGCCAGGAGCTGAGCGCCACCATTGCCGTCAAGGGCACGCTGGCCTCGCCCGAGGAGTTCGGCCAGATCGTGCTGCGTGCCAGGGCCGATGGCTCGGCCGTGCGCCTGGCCGATGTGGCGCGGCTGGAGGTCGGCCAGCTGGACTACAGCTTTTCCTCGCGCGAGGACGGCCGCCAGGGCGTGGCCGCCGCCGTGCAGCTGGCGCCCGGCGCCAACGCCATGCAGACGGCCAAGGCCGTCAAGGCGCGCCTGGCCGAGCTGTCGCAGAACTTCCCCGCCGGCATCCAGTACGCCGTGCCCTATGACACCTCGCGCTTCGTGGAAGTGGCCATCGGCAAGGTCATCCAGACCCTGGTGGAGGCCGTGGCGCTGGTGTTCCTGGTGATGTGGCTGTTCCTGCAGAACCTGCGCTACACGCTGATTCCCACCATCGTCGTGCCCGTCTGCCTGGCCGGCACCCTGGGCGTGATGTATGCGCTGGGCTTTTCGGTGAACATGATGACCATGTTCGGCATGGTGCTGGCCATCGGCATCCTGGTGGACGACGCCATCGTGGTGGTGGAGAACGTGGAGCGCCTCATGGCCGAGGAGGGGCTGTCTCCGCTGGCGGCCACGGTCAAGGCCATGCAGCAGGTCTCGGGCGCCATCGTCGGCATCACCCTGGTGCTGGTGGCCGTGTTCCTGCCGCTGGCCTTCATGAGCGGCTCGGTGGGCGTGATCTACCGGCAGTTCTCGCTGTCGCTGGCCGTGTCCATCCTGTTCTCGGGCCTGCTGGCGCTGACCTTCACGCCGGCGCTGTGCGCCACGCTGCTCAAGCCCGTTGCCAAGGGCCACCACGCCGAGCGCAAGGGCTTCTTCGGCTGGTTCAACCGCCGCTTCGCGGCGCTGACCGAGCGCTTCGACCTGCTCAACCAGCGGCTGGTGCGCCGCGCCGGGCGCTGCATGCTGGTGTATGCCGCCATCGTGGCCGGGCTGGGCGTGGCGTACACGCGCATGCCCGAATCCTTCGTGCCCTACGAGGACATGGGCTACTACATCGTCGGCGTGCAGCTGCCGCCGGGCGCCACCACGGAGCGCACCAAGGCCATGGTCAAGGACATGGAGGACTACATCCAGGGCCGCCCCGCCACGGCCCAGGCCGAGTTCCTGATGGGCTACAGCTTCTCGGGCATGGGGCAGAACGCGGCCCTGGCCTTCGTCACGCTCAAGGACTGGTCGGTGCGCGGCGCCGGGCAGGCGTCGTGGGACGAGGTGCAGGCCTTCAACCAGCGCTTTGCCAGCCTGTCCGACGGCACCGTCATGGCCGTGGACCCGCCGCCCATCGACGGCCTGGGCAACTCCGGCGGCTTTGCGCTGCGCCTGCAGGACCGCGCCAGCCTGGGCCGCGAGGCGCTGATCGCCGCGCGCGACCAGCTGCTGGCCAAGGCCAATGCCTCGCCCATCATTGCCTACGCCATGATGGAAAACCTGGAGGATGCGCCCCAGCTGCGGCTGGACATCGACCGGCGCAAGGCGCAGGCCCAGGGCGTGGATTTCAGCGCCATCAACACGGCCCTGTCCACCGCCTACGGCTCGGCCGTGATCAACGAGTTCCCCAACGCGGGCCGCCTGCAGCGCGTGGTGGTGCAGGCCGATGCCCAGGCCCGCGCGCGGCCCGAGGACATCCTGCGCCTGCACGTGCCCAACGCCAGCGGGCAGCAGGTGCCGCTGTCGGCCTTTGCCTCGGTGCGCTGGGAATGCGGGCCGGTGCAGATCTCGCGCTACAACGGCTATCCGGCCTTCCGCATCTCGGGCGATGCCAAGCCGGGCCACACCACGGGCGAGGCCATGGCCGAGCTGGAACGCATCATGGCCGAGATGCCGCGCGGCATAGGCTACGAGTGGACGGCCCTGTCCTTCCAGGAGAAAGCCGCCGGTGCCCAGGCGCCCAAGCTGTTCGCGCTGGCCATCGTGGTGGTGTTCCTGCTGCTGGTGGCCCTGTACGAGAGCTGGAGCATTCCCGCCGCCGTGATGCTGATCGTGCCCATCGGCGCGCTGGGATCGGTGCTGGCCACCTCGGCCGTGGGCCTGTCCAACGACGTGTACTTCAAGGTGGGCCTGATCACCATCATCGGCCTGGCGGCCAAGAACGCCATCCTGATCGTGGAGTTCGCCAAGGACCTGCATGCGCAGGGGCACAGCCTGGCGCAGGCCGCGCTGCAGGCGGCGCGGCTGCGCTTTCGGCCCATCGTCATGACCTCGCTGGCCTTTATCCTGGGCGTGGTGCCGCTGGCGCTGGCCTCGGGCGCGGGCGCCTCCAGCCAGGCCGCCATCGGCTTCGGCGTGATCGGCGGCATGCTGTCGGCCACGCTGCTGGGGGTGGTCTTCGTTCCCGTCTTCTTCGTCTGGGTGCTGTCCCTGTTCCGGCGCAAGGCGCCGGCCGGCACCCCGCCTGCCCTGCAGGCCCCGGCAACCCGCATCGAGTAAGCGCCATGTCCATGCACTTCTTCCCACGCGCCCTGTGTGCGCTGGCCGCCAGCCTGGTGCTGGCGGGCTGCTCCCTCGCCCCGGTCCACCAGCGTCCGCAGGCGCCCATTCCCACGCAATGGCCGCAGCAGGATGCGGCGCCCGTGCTGTCCTCGTCGGCGGCCACGCTGGACTGGAACAGCTTCATCGCCGACCGCCAGCTGCGCCAGCTGGTGGACCTGGCCCAGGCCCACAACCGCGACCTGCGCCAGACCCTGCTCAACGTGGAGGCGGCACGCGCCCTGTACCAGGTGCAGCGCGCCGACCGCCTGCCGGGCGTGGGCCTGCAGGGCGGCGGCACGCGCCAGCGCCTGCCGGGCGACATGAATGCCACGGGCCAGCCGCAGGTGCAGGGCAGCTGGCAGGCCGGCCTGGGGCTGGCCGCCTTCGAGCTGGACCTGTTCGGCCGCGTGCGCAACCTGTCCGAAGCCGCCCTGGGCGAGTACCTGGCCACCGAAGAGGTCGCGCGCGCCGCCCGCATCAGCCTGGGTGCCGAAGTGGTGCAGGCCTACCTGTCCCGCGATGGGGCCCTGCGCCGGCTGCAACTGGCGCAGCGCACGCTGCAAAGCCGTGAATCCTCGCTGCGCCTGACCGCGCAGCGGCGCCAGGCGGGCACGGCCACCGCCCTGGACCACCAGGACGCCCTGGGCCTGGCCGCCCAGGCCCGCGCCGACGTGGAGCGCAGTGAACGCGAGCTGCGCCAGGCCGGCAACGCCCTGCTGCTGCTGACGGGCGTGGAGGATCTGACGCCGTACCTGTCCGCACAGTCGTCCCAACCGTCCCAACCATCCGATGTGCCCCTGCTGCTGCAGGACCTGTCGGCCGGCACGCCTTCCGAACTGCTCATCCACCGGCCCGACATCCAGGCGGCCGAGCACCGGCTGCGCGCGCGCAGCGCGGACATTGGTGCGGCGCGCGCGGCCTTCTTCCCGCGCATCTCGCTCACCGGCTTCCTGGGATCGTCCAGCGCCGATCTGTCCGACCTGTTCCGCTCGGGCCAGCGCGCCTGGTCGTTCACTCCCCAGGTCACGCTGCCCCTCTTCGACGGGGGGCGCAACCGCGCCAACCTCGACCTGGCCGTGCTGCGCAAGGACATGGCCGTGGCAGCCTACGAGCAGGCCATCCAGACCGCCTTCCGCGAAGTGGCCGACGCCCTGGCCGCCACCGACACGCTGCGCCGCGAGGAAGCCGCACGCCTGGCGCTGCGCGACAGCAGCCGCGAAAGCCTGCGGCTGGCGCAGGCCCGTTACCAGGCGGGGGTGGACGACCATCTGCGCTACCTGGACGCACAGCGCAACGCCTTCGCCAATGAAAGCGCCTACATCGATACCGTGACCCAGCGGCAGCTGGCGCTGGCCCAGCTGTTCCGCGTGCTGGGCGGCAGCTGGACGGCGCCGCCGCCTCACAGCGCCCCGAACACCTCCGGCAAGGCGGCATCGCGCGGCATGCCGCCATAGCTCTTGGTGCCGCCCTGGCTGTCGATCACCACGATGCCCGGCGTGCCACGGAAGCCCAGGGACATCATCAGCTTGCGGTGGGCCTCCAGCGTCTTGCGCACGTCTGGGCTGACGCTGAAGGCGGGCGCTATGCCGCCCTGGGCGGACTTCTTCTCGTGCTCCATCAGTGCGGCCGCTCGGTCCGGGGCCTGCAGGATGGCGGCGGCCTTGGCCGGGCTGTCGTCCCGGATCACGCCCACCAGGATGTGGCGCAGCTGCACCTTGCCCGCATCTACCCAGGGACGCGCGGCCTCCCAGAACTTGTGGCAGTACTTGCAGTTGGGGTCGGTGAAGGTATAGATCACGCGCGGCGCATCGGCCTTGCCGTCGGGCACCCAGGTGGAGGTCTCCAGCTGCGACTGCACGGTGTCGCCCGCCGGCTTGGCGGCCTGGGCCTTGGCATGGGGGGCCTGGGCCGTGGCAGGGCCTTCTGCGGCCGTGGCCCATCCCGCCGCCAGAAAGATGCTGGCAGCCATGCCTGCAAAAAGGACGGTGCGTTGAAGATGCATGGGAACTCCTTGAAACGGTTGGATGAATGAGGGTGCGGCGCTGCGCGACAAGGGTGCAGCGCCTGGTGCTGTGGCCACAGCGGCGGACGGTGTGAGTCGGAGTGCATCCGCCGCGTTCCATCGGTCCAGGAAATCGCTTGCGGCAATCTCGCACACGACGGCCGACCGACCACGCGCCGCTGTCGCCGCGTTGCAGCCCATGGGCTTCGCACGCCGCCGATTGTCATTGACACCCTTGCAGATGCTGCGCATCGGCGCTGGGCAGTCGTCATTGCAGACAGCCAGGGCGAGCGGGGCAGGGTGGAGGAGGGCTTGCGCCCGGCGCGGCAGGCAGTCTTGGAAGCGGGGGCCGGTCCCGCCTCCGTGCTCAGGGCGCAGCGGCAATCTCGGTCTGGCCATCGGGCCCGGCCACCAGAGTGACGGGCAGGATCTGGGCCAGCATGCGTGCGAACTCGGCGGGGCGGCTGGCCTGGTAGGTGCCGCCAATGCGCAGAGCCGCCACGGCCGGGTCGTGCACCACCAGGCCGGTCGGCCCGTAGCGCTCCAGCTCGGCCAGGGCGTCGGCCAGGGGCGTGTTCTCGAAGCGGATCAGTCCCTTGCGCCACAGCGCAATGCTGCCGGGCGCCACAGCCGACACCGGACCGAGCACGCCTGCAGGCGACACGCTCAGGGCCTGGCCAGCGACCAGGTCGGCAGGCGTTGCCGCGCCTTGCGCACCGGCCACGCGCACATGGCCTTCCTGCACGGCCACCTGGGCGCTGCCCGCCTCCATGCCCGTGGCGCGATAGCGCACGGAAAACTGCGTGCCGCCCACGGTGACGCGCGCCGGGCCGGCCAGCACATGGAAGGGCCTGGCGCTGTCGGGCGCCACGGCAAACAGGATCTGCCCTTGCGTGATGCGCACCTCGCGCCGGTCGCGGTACAGAGTTACCTGCGCCTGGGTATCGGCATCCAGGGACAGTGCGGTGCCATCCGGCAAGGTGATGGTCCTGGCCTGGCCGCGTGGGGTCAGGTGGCTGCTGGTGAAGGTGGGCTGCTGCTGCCACTGGTGCCAGCCCACGCCCACGGCCAGGACCAGGGCAACGGCAAGGGCAAGGGCCACCGTGCAGCACAGGGCCGCCAGGGCAGGTCGCGGCAGCAGGCGGGACCAGCTCCAGCCTTGGCGCTCTTCGGAGGACGGGCGCTGCGTGGCCGGTTCCGGGCGTGCGTGAGGCGCTGACTGCGAGCGCCGGCGTGCCTGCTCCGCGCGCAGGCGCGCCACCTGTTCGGGGGGAATGGACCGCGCTGCCGCCAGGCTCTGGCCCAGGTGGCGCAAGGCGGCCTCGTGCGCCGTGCTGGCCGCCAGCCATTCAGTGAATTCGGCTTCTTCCTCGGCGGTCAGGCCTTGCTCCATGCGCGTGTGCCAGTCGGCCGCAGCGAGGTCGATGGGGTTTTGCCCGCGGAAGAACTCTTCCAGTTCGCGCACCTGCGCAGCCTTGTCCAGGGGCGCGGTGCAGGAGCGGTGGCGGCGCATGCGTGCGGCTTGCCGGCTTCAGAAGCTGGTCCAGTCCTGCGATTCGGCGGACGGCTTGGTCGCAGCCAGGCGTGCAGGGCTTGCAGAGCGCGCGCCAGCTGCGGGTCGTGCCGGTGCCGGCCTGGCCGGCGCCAGCGCAGATGCCGTGGCCGCGCGCGTGGGCACGGACGCCGGCAGCGGCGCCTGCAAACGCGGCTGCTGCGCCGCGCCACCCTGGTCGCCCAGGCGGAAGATGGCCACGGCCTGCACCAGGCGCTGGGCCTGGGCCTTGAGGCTGGAGGCCGCCGCCGCGCTTTCTTCCACCAGCGAGGCGTTTTGCTGCGTGACCTGGTCCATCTGGCTCATGGCCTGTCCGACCTGGGCCACGCCGGCGCTTTGCTCGTCGCTGGCATTGCTGATCTCGCCCATGAGGTCGGTCACGCGCTGTATGGATTGCAGCACCTCGGCCATGGTGGCGCCGGCCTGGTCGGCCAGCTCCGCGCCCTGGCTGACGCGGGTGGCGCTGTCAGTGATGAGCTGCTTGATCTCGCGGGCGGCCTGCGCGCTGCGCTGGGCCAGGGTGCGGACCTCGGCGGCCACCACGGCAAAGCCCTTGCCCTGTTCACCGGCGCGAGCGGCCTCGACGGCGGCGTTCAGGGCCAGGATGTTGGTCTGGAAGGCGATGGAGTCGATCACGCCCACGATGTCGCCGATCTGGCGCGAGCTGGCATGGATGTCCTGCATGGCGCCGACGACTTCCTGCACCACGGTGCCGCCCTTGACCGCCACCTGGCTGGCGCCGAGCGCGAGCTGGTTGACCTGGCGCGCGTTGTCCGCGTTCTGCTGCACGGTGGAGGACAGCTCGTCCATGGAGGCCGCCGTCTGCTGCAGCGCGCTGGCCTGCTGCTCGGTGCGGCGGCTCAGGTCGGCATTGCCCTTGGCGATCTGCTCGCTGGCCACTGCCACGCTGTCGGCGTTGTTGCGCACGTCGCTGACCACGCTGGCCAGGCTCTGGTGCATGGCGTTGAGCGAGGCCTGCACGCTGCCGGCGGGCGCTTCGCTGCGCAGCAGTCCGGGGTCGAGGTTGCCGTCGGCGATCTGGCGGGCGACCTCGCCCAGCTGGGCCGGCTCGGCGCCCAGCGCGCGTGTCAGGCCGCGTGCGATCAGCCGGCCCATGAGCAGGGCCAGCACGAAGGCGACCGCGCTCATGCCGATCTGCATGTTGCGTTGCTGCACATAGGACTGCGTGGCCTGCTCCACCATGTCCTGGGCGTGCTGGCGCGTGAGCCGGCTGTACTCGTCGGTGGCCGCGATCAGCTGGGCCAGCAGCGGCCGGCACTCGCTGTTCATCTTGGCAATGGCCTCGTCGCGTTGCTGGCGCAGCGCCAGCGCGACGATGTCCAGCGCCACCGGGCCGTAGCGCTGCTCTATCTGGTCGATGCGGGCGACCAGGGCGCGTGCCTCCTCACCCACCCCGGGCGCGGCCACCAGGGCCTTGAGCTGGTCCAGCCGGGTCTTGACCTCGGCATGGGCGGCGTACACGGCCGCTTTTTCCAGCTCCAGGTCGGCTGGCGTGTTCACCAGCACCAGGTTGCGCGCCGCGATGGCACGGCTGTCCACGGCTGCGCGCACCTGTTCGGCCAGTTGGGCACGGGCGTTCACGCCATCGACGAACCGGGTCAGGTTGCGGTTGGCATCGTCCAGCGCCTGCAGAGCGGATACGGAAACCAGCGCGACCAGCAGAGCCAGGGCGGTGAAGGCGGCGTAGAGCTTGGTCTTGACGGTCCAGGTGCGGAGATTCATGGCGCTTTCCAGGTAGATGGTGCAAGTATCAGTTTTTATCAAAGAATAAGTGATTAATTTGATAAAAGCCCTTTGAAAATTGTTAAATTTCCATGAGAAGTGACAAATTCAGACGAGGCATCGGTTCAGCGTCACCGCTGCGCTTCCCGTGCAGGCTGGATCAACAAAGCCCGCATTTCTTGAACGCCTGCGGGTGCTGCCCCTGCGGGACAGGCTGCGTCGGCGCTACAGTCGGTCCCCATCCCATGCATACCCCTCCCCACATCCAAGGCTGGTGCCCCGGCGCCTGGCAGCCCATGGCCTCCGGCGACGGGCTGGTGGTGCGCGTGCGCCCGCCGCTGGGGCGCCTGACGGTGGCCCAGGCGCGGCGGCTGGCGCGCCTGGCCTGGGTGCATGGCAACGGCGCGCTGGAGCTGTCCAGCCGCGCCAATGTGCAGTTGCGCGGCATTGCGCCCGGGCGGCACGCCGCCGTGCTGCGCGCCCTGGCCGCCGCAGGCCTGCTCGATGCCGACGCGGGCCGCGAGCGCCGCCGCAACCTGGTGATCGACCCGCTGTGCCGGCCGCAGGAGGCCGTCCATGCGCTGGGCCAGGCCCTGCAGCAGGCACTGGATGCGGCCGACGACCTGGCCGGCCTGCCGGCCAAGTTCGGCTGGTCGGTGGAGGGCGCGCCGGGCCGGCTGGCCGGCGTGTCCGCCGATATCCGCCTGCAGCGCACCTCCACCGGCTGGCAGGTGCAGCCTGACGGACGCAACCACGCGCTGGCCGTGGCCGATGCAGGCCAGGCCGTGGCCGCAGGCCTGGCGTTGGCGCGCTGGTTTGCCGGTCAGGCCTCCCTTCGCCGCGCCCAGGGCTTGCGACCCGGGCGCATGGCCGCGGTGGCGGCGCAACTGCAGCCGCCCCCCGGACTGGACTGGGTGGAGACAGAAACCCCGGCCCACGACGAAGGACCGGCGCCCGGTGCCGTGCCCGGCGTGGGCTGGCTGCTGGGCGCGCCGCTGGGCCGCTTGCCGGCCGTGGCGCTGGCGCGGCTGCTGCGCGCCTTGCCTGAGCAGGCCTTTTTGCGTGTGACTCCCTGGCGCATGCTGCTGGTGGAAGACCAAGACGCGGAAGCTGGCGCCGCCATGCCCCGCTGGTGGGCGGCTGCAGGGCTGGACAGCGCCGCTGACTGGATCACCCACGCCCATGACCCGCGCCTGCGCGTATCCGCCTGTACCGGCGCGCCGGGCTGCACCCAGGCCCTGGGTCCCACGCAGACATTGGCGCTGGAGCTGGCGCCGCAGGTGCCCCACGGCGCGCACCTGCATGTGACCGGATGCGCCAAGGGCTGCGCGCGGCAGGCGCCGGCCACCGTGGTGCTGCGTGCCGAAGGTGAAGACGAGGGCGAAGGCCCTTTCTATTCCGTAGTGCGCCATGGCCGTGCCGGGGATAGGGCGCAGGAGCAGCGGACCCTGGCCTCGGTGCGAGACAATCCGGGATTGCTGTTTTCAAAAGAATAATGCTGCACCGCTACGAAACCGATGGCGCCGAGATCTACCGGCAGTCCTTTGCCACCATCCGCCGCGAGGCGGCGCTGGAACGCTTCACGCCTGTCGAGGAACGCGTGGTGGTGCGCATGATCCACGCCGCCGGCCTGGTGGAGCTGGCCCCGCACGTGGCCTTCTCGCCCGGCATGGCCGAGGCCGCCGCGCAGGCCCTGCAAAACGGCGCCCCCGTGCTGTGCGACGTGCGCATGGTCAGCGAGGGCATCACGCGCTCGCGCCTGCCCGCCGCCAACCCCATCATCTGCACGCTGCAGGACGAGCGCGTGCCTGCGCTGGCCCGTGACATGGGCAACACGCGCAGCGCCGCCGCGCTGGAGCTGTGGCGCCCGCATCTGGCCGGCGCCGTGGTGGCCATCGGCAATGCGCCCACGGCCCTGTTCCACCTGCTCAACATGCTGCAGGACCCGGCCTGCCCCCGGCCGGCCGCCATCATCGGCTGCCCCGTGGGCTTTGTGGGCGCCATGGAATCCAAGCAAGCGCTGATGCAGGACCTGCCCGTGCCCTGCATGGCCGTGCATGGCCGGCTGGGCGGCTCGGCCATCACCGTGGCCGCCATCAACGCACTGGCCAGCCATGTCGAGTAGGCAGCCGCGTCCCAGCCAGGGTGGGCCCGGCATTGTCTGCGTGGGCCTGGGCCCGGGCGACCCCGAACTCATGAGCGTCAAGGCCGACCGCCTGGTGCGCGGCGCCCGCCAGGTGGCGTTCTTCCGCAAGAAGGGCCGGCCCGGCAAGGCCCGCCAGCTGGTGGACGGCCTGCTGGCCCAAGGCGCTGCCGAGCACGCCATGGAATACCCGGTGACCACCGAGCTGCCCGTGGACAGCCCCGCCTATGTGGACCTGCTGGCGCGCTTCTACGACGACTGGTGCCTGCGCCTGGAAGCGCTGGCGCAGACCGGGCAGGTGGTGGTGCTGTGCGAGGGCGACCCCTTCCTCTACGGCTCCTTCATGCATCTCTACACCCGGCTGCGCGAACGCGGCCAGGTGCCGCTGGACGTGGTGCCCGGCATCCCCGGCATGGTGGGCTGCTGGCACGCCACGGGCGAGCCCATCACCTGGGGCGACGACGTGCTCAGCGTGATGACCGGCACCCTGTCCGAAGACGAGCTGGTGCGCCGTATGCAGTCCGCCGAGGCCCTGGTGGTCATGAAGGTCGGCCGCAACCTGCCGCGCATCCGCCGCGCCCTGCAGCGCACCGGCCGGCTTGACGCCGCCTGGCTGGTGCAGAACGGCACCACGGACAGCGAGCAGGTCGCGCGCCTGGGTGATGTGTCCGACGACGCCTGCCCCTATTTCGCCATCGTGCTCGTGCACGGCCAGGGCCGCCGGCCGGAGGCCGCATGGTGAGCGCCGGCCGCCTGACGGTGGTGGGGCTGGGTCCGGGCGCACTGGACCAGATCACGCCCGAAGCCGCAGCCGCCTTGCACGCGGCCGACGATGTGGTCGGCTACCTGCCCTATGTGTCCCGCGCGCAGGCCCTGCTGGCGCAGGCGGGTCAGGGCCAGGCCGTGGCCTGGCATGCCTCCGACAACCGCGTGGAGCTGGAGCGCGCGCGCCAGGCGCTGGCGCTGGCCGCGCAGGGGCGGCAGGTGGTCGTGGTGTCCTCGGGCGACCCGGGCGTGTTCGCCATGGCGTCGGCCGTGTTCGAGGCCATGGAATCGGCCGATGCGGCGCAGGCCGCCGCCTGGCAGGCGCTCGATATCCAGGTGCTGCCCGGCATCACCGCCATGCTGGCCGCCGCCGCGCGCGCTGGTGCGCCGCTGGGCCATGACTTTTGCTGCATCAATCTCTCGGACAACCTCAAGCCCTGGCCGGTGATCGCGCGGCGCGTGGAACTGGCGGCCGAGGCCGACTTCGCCATGGCCTTCTACAACCCGCGCTCCAAGAGCCGGCCCGAAGGCTTTGTGCGCCTGCTGGAGCTGCTGCGCACCCGCTGCGAGCCGCAGCGCCTGCTGGTGTTCGCGCGCGCCGTGTCCACGCCCGAGGAACACTTGCACGTATGCACGCTGGCCGAGGCCACGCCCGAGATGGCCGACATGCGCACCGTGGTCCTGGTGGGCAACAGCGCCACGCGCCGCGTGGGCCGCTGGGTCTACACGCCACGCCACTACGGCATGGATGGCGGCGCGGGCGGTGCTGTCGGCGCGGGCGGTGCTATCGGCAGCACGCCATGAGCAATCCAGTGCAGCACCGCAGCCACCGACCCGGTGCGCTGGCGCTGCGGCAGCGCCGGGCGCTGCACCATCACCACGGGCAGGCCCAGGGCACGTGCGGCATCGAGCTTGCCGCGCGTGGCCTCGCCGCCCGCGTTCTTGGCCACCAGCCATTCGATGCCGTGCGTGCGCAGCAAGGCTTCATCGTCGTCCGCGCTGAAAGGACCGCGCCCCAGCACGACCGTGGTGTGGGGCAGGGGCAGGCTGCCGGGCCCGGGCGCATCGACCAGGCGCAGCAGATAGTGGTGCTGCGGCTGGCCCGCAAAGGCCGCAAGCTGCTTGCGGCCCACGGCCAGAAACACCCGGGCGGCTGCCTGGGGCAGGGCGGCAGCGGCGGCTTGCATGTCGGGCACGTCGATCCAGGCGTCGCCGGCACTGGCCTGCCAGGGCTCGCGCTCCAGCGCCAGCAGCGGCGTGCCGGTGGCGGCGCAGGCCTCGCAGGCATTGCGGCTCATCTGCGCGGCGAACGGATGGGTGGCATCGACCACATGGCTGATGGCCTGCCCGCGCAGGAATTGCGCCAGGCCCTGGGCACCGCCAAAGCCTCCCACGCGCGTGGGCAGGGGCTGGGCCACGGGCGACTGCGTGACGCCCGCATACGAGAACACGGCGGCAATGCCGGCGCGGTGCAGGGCCTGGGCCAGCTGGCTGGCGCCGCTGGTGCCGCCCAGCAGGAGAACATGGGGCATGACTGATCCCTGGTTGACATTGGTGGGCCTGAACGAAGACGGCCTGGACGGCCTCTCGCCCGCCGCGCTGCGCGCGCTGGACGCGGCCGAGACCGTTTTTGGCGGGCCGCGCCACCTGGCGCTGGCCGGTGCCGGCGAGCGTGGACGGCCTTGGCCCGTGCCCTTTGACGTGGCGCCCGTGCTGGCTTGCCGTGGCCGGCCCACGGTGGTGCTGGCGTCGGGCGATCCGTTCTGGTTCGGGGCGGGCGGCAGCCTGGCGGCGCATCTGGCGCCGCAGGAGTGGCGCTGCCACGCCCAACCTTCGACATTTTCGCTGCTGGCGTCCCGCCTGGGCTGGAAGCTGGAAGACACGGTCTGCCTGGGCCTGCATGCCGGCCATGTGCAGCAGTTGCTGCCGCACCTGTCGCCAGGCCGCCAGTCGCTGGTGCTGCTGCGCGATGGCGCCGCCGTGGCCGCACTGGCCGACTGGCTGGTGCAGGAAGGCTGGGGCGACAGCCGCCTGGAGGTCATGGAATCCGTGGGCGGCCCGCGCGAGCGCCGCCGCGCATGGCGCGCCGCCGAAGCCGCCCAGGCCCTGGCCGCCGACCCTGCCTGCGCGCCCGTGGCCGTGGCCGTGCTCGCCCAGGGCGGCGCGGCCCTGCCGCTGGTGCCGGGCCGGCCCAATCACTGGTACGCCAACGACGGCCAGATCACCAAGGCCCCGGCCCGCGCGCTGACCCTGGCGGCTCTTGCGCCGCGCCACGGCGAATGCCTGTGGGATGTGGGCGGCGGCTCGGGCTCGGTGGCCGTGGAGTGGTGCCTGGCCGGTGGCTCGGCCATCAGCCTGGAGCAGCATGCGGCGCGTGCGGACAACATCCGCCTCAACGCCCGGCGCTTCGGACTGCAGGCGCGCCTGCGCGTGGTGCAGGGCGTGGCGCCCGAGGCGCTGGCCGAACTGCAGGCGCTGGCCCGGCCCCAGGCCGTGTTCGTGGGCGGCGGCTTTGACGCCGAATTGTTCGATCGCCTGCAGGCCCTCATGCCCGCAGGCTGCCGCCTGGTGGTCAATGCCGTGACGCTGGAGACCGAGGCCCTGCTGGTGCAACTGCAGGCCCAGCACGGCGGCCAGCTGCTGCGGCTGGAGATTTCCAGCGCCGAGCCGCTGGGCCGCATGCGCAGCTGGAAGGCTGCGCGGCCGCTGGTGCAGTGGAGCTGGCAGCGGTGAACCCGGACGAAGCCATCCCCCACCGCTGCGGCGTGCTGGGCCTGGGCCTGCACACCGACGCACTGCCCCATGCGCTGCAGGCGCTGTGGCAGCGGGCCCAGGCGCACCTGCTGCAGCAAGCCTGCGCGCCGCAGCCCGTCTGCGCCGTGGCCGTGCTGGACACCAAGGCCGGCCATCCGGCGCTGGAGGCCTGGATGTCGGCGGTCGTGCCCTCGGCCGTCCTGGTCCGTGTGCCGTCCGCGCAATTGCCGGGCCAGCCGGTGGTCACCCAATCGCCGCGCATGCTGGCGCGCTACGGCACCGGCAGCGTGGCCGAGGCGGCGGCACTGGCCGCCGCAGGCCCGCACTCCGCCCTGAGCGTGACCCGCCTGGTGGCGGACGACGGCAGCGCCACCCTGGCCCTGGCCGTGGGCCAGGGCGGTCCTCTGAACTGTTGCCTGGCCCACGCCAGCCAGGCCAAGAAACAAGGAGCAACGGCATGACCGTGCATTTCATCGGCGCCGGCCCCGGCGCCGCCGACCTGATCACCGTGCGCGGGCGCGACCTCATGGCGGCCTGCCCGGTCTGCCTGTACGCAGGCTCGCTGATACCGCGCGAGCTGCTGGCGCACTGCCCGCCGGGCGCGCGCATCGTCAACACCGCATCCATGAGCCTGGACGACATCGTGGCCGAGATCCAGGCCGCCGAGGCGCGTGGCGAAGACGTGGCGCGCCTGCACTCGGGCGACCTGTCCGTGTGGTCGGCCATGGGCGAGCAGCTGCGCCGCCTGCGCGAGGCCGGCATTGCCTACACCGTCACGCCCGGCGTGCCCTCGTTCGCGGCCGCCGCTGCCACGCTGGGCGCGGAGCTGACCCTGCCCGGCCTGTGCCAGTCCGTGGTGCTGACGCGCACCTCTGGCCGCGCCACGGCCATGCCCGAGGGCGAGAACCTGGCCGCCTTTGCGGCCACGGGTGCCGTGCTGGCCATCCATCTGTCCATCCATGTGGCCGCCAAGGTGCAGTCCGAGCTGCTGCCGCACTACGGCGCCGACTGCCCCGTGGCCATCGTCTGGCGCGCCAGCTGGCCTGACGAAACCGTGGTGCGCACCACGGTGGGCAGCCTGGCCGAGGCCGTGGCCACCCATATGGAGCGCACGGCCCTGATCCTGGTGGGCCGCAGCCTGCAGGCCGAGGACTTCGGCGAAAGCCGCCTCTACGCGGCCGACTACGACCGCCGCTACCGCCCGCTGGGCACCGAGCCGCGCTTTCCCGCCACCGATGTGCATGCGGGTGCCACGCTGGATACCGCGAGGGATACCTTGAGGGACACCGTGAGCGACACCGTGAGCGACGTGCCCCTCGGGAACCCCGCCCCATGAGCGCGGCCCTGCCGCCCGTGGCGCTGAGCCTGATCGGCATAGGCACGGGCAACCCCGACCACCTCACGCGCGAAGCCCAGGCCGCCATGCAGGCCGCCGACCTGATCCTGCTGCCGCACAAGGGCGAGGACAAGGCCGAACTCGCCGCCCTGCGCCGCGACCTGTGCGATGCCGTGCTCACTGCGCCCGGCCCGCGCATCGAAGGCTTCGACATGCCCGTGCGCCGCAGCGTGGGCGACGACTACCTGGCCCAGGTCGATGAATGGCATGCGGCCATCACGCGCTGCTGGCAGGCGGCCATCACCCGGTCCCTGGACGAGGGGCTGCAGCCGCGCACCCCCGGCCAGCCCTTGCAGGTCGCCCTGCTGGTCTGGGGCGACCCTGCGCTGTACGACAGCACCCTGCGCATCGCGGCGCGCATGCAGCCGGCGCCGCACAGCGTGCGCGTGGTGGCGGGCATCAGCTCCATGCAGGTGCTGTGCGCCGCGCATGCGATTGCGCTCAACGGCATAGGCCAGCCCTTCGTGGTGACCACGGGCCGCCAGCTGCGCGAGCAGGGCTGGCCGCCCGGCGTGGACACGGCCGTGGTCATGCTGGACGGGCAATGCAGCTTCACCGAGCTGCCCTCCCACGGCCTGCACATCTGGTGGGGTGCCTACCTGGGCATGGACCGCCAGATGCTGGACAGCGGCCCGCTGGCCGAGGCGGCACCGCGCATCGTGCAGGCCCGCGCCGCAGCGCGCGAGCGGCATGGCTGGATCATGGATATCTACCTGCTGCGGCGCGGGGACTGAGGCCGAGGCTGCTGCCGACGCCGGCCCCCACGCTGTACACCCCCTTCATCAAGGAATCCCGCCATGCAGATGGACAACATCCCCTTCAACACCACCGACTGGGCCGCCGTGGCGGCCACCGAGCATTCGGCCGAGGCCGGTCAGGCGTTCTGGCGCACGCAGAACTTCGGCAACATCCGCGTGCGCACGGTGGAGTACACGCCCGGCTATGTCTCCGACCACTGGTGCACCAAGGGCCATGTGCTGCTGTGCCTGGAAGGGGAGCTGGAGACCGAACTGGCGGACGGCCGCCGCTTCACGCTGACACCCGGCATGAGCTACCAGGTGGCGGACAACGCCGAGCCGCACCGCTCGCGCTCGCCCAAGGGCGCCAGGCTCTTCGTGGTGGACTGAACCTGCAGGCACGATCGGCACGGCAGCGCGCTGCAGGTCTGCGACGGGTTCGCGCCGGCGCGGGCGAGAGCTGCGCAAACGTGCCGTCATTGAGTGGCGTACGGCACGGGTTGCCAGGGTGCCCATGCCCGGGTGGTGGAATGCCTGACGGACGGCTCTCCAGGTACACAGTCATCGGCCATCAACTCAGTGGCGAAGTAGGCATTGCCGATGGCGACAGCCCCTGTGGCCGGGCTTGTGCACAATGAAGAGCTTTCGCCCAGCCTCTTCACGCGATGCAGCAAGAACCCGACTTCCTCCACAACCTGAACCAGGAATTCCGGGACGGCAGGCGCTGGCTGGACCGCACCATCGTGCTGGCCTATGCCGCCGCCGCCGGGCTGTGCGTGGTGGCCTTCACGCTGATGGCGGACGCGGGCTTCGAATTCTTCGAGAGCATCTACCACTGGCAGGGCGGCTGGGCCGTGCTGCTGTGGATGCCTGCCGTCACGGCGGGCGCCGTGTGGCTCACGCGGCGCTGGGCGCCGGGTGCGGCGGGATCGGGCATTCCGCAGGTGATCGCCACGCTGGACCCGGCGCTGGACTCCACGCAGCGCGGGCGCTTCGTGTCGCTGTGGCTGTCCTTCGCCAAGATGGCGCTGGCCAGCGCAGGCTTTGCGGCGGGGCTGTCCATCGGGCGCGAGGGGCCGTCGGTGCAGGTGGCCGCCGGTGTCATGCACCATGCGCGGCGCTGGTTCGGCCCTCATTCGGGTATCAGCCACCATGCGCTGCTGGTGGCCGGCGGCGCGGCCGGCATTGCGGCGGCCTTCAACGCGCCGCTGGCCGGCGTGGTCTTCGCCATCGAGGAGCTGTCGCGCAAGCTGGAGTCGCGCTCCAGCGGCCTGATCATCGCGGCCATCGTGCTGGCCGGCCTGATGGGCGTGTCGGCCTTCGGCAACCTCAGCTATTTCGGGCGCATCCAGGTGCCCCACCTGACCTGGGACGCGCTGCTGCCGGGCCTGTGCGTGACCCTGGCCTGCGGCGTGCTGGGAGGCCTGTTCGCCAAGCTGCTGGCCGCCTCGCTGACCCGCGCGCCCGAGCGGCTCAACCAGCTGCGCGCGCGCTTTCCCATCCGCTTCGCGGCGGCGGTCGCGCTGGTGATCGCCGTCATCGGCATGGTCACGGGCGGCGCCACCTTCGGCGCGGGCTCGGAAGCCGTCAAGCACATGCTGGCGGGCCAGGCCGACGTGCCTTCGTTCTACGTCACCCTGAAGTTCATCGCCACCTGGCTGTCGGCCTGGGTGGGCGTGCCGGGCGGCATCTTCGCGCCGTCGCTGTCCATTGGCGCGGGCGTGGGCCACAACGTGGCCGGCCTCATGGGCGCAGACATCGCGCCCGCCCTCATCGCCATGGGCATGGCCGCCTTCCTGGCCGCCGTGACACAGGCGCCGCTGACGGCCTTCATCATCGTGATGGAGATGGTGGACGGCCACTCCATGGTGCTCAGCCTCATGGCGGCGGCCATGCTGGCCAGCCTGGTCTCGCGCATGCTGGCCCGGCCGCTGTACGAGACGCTGGCCCAGCACATGCTGAGCATGGTGGTCGCACCTGCTCCTGCTCCTGCTCCTGCTCCTGCTCCTGCGTCGGCACCCGCACCGGTGCCCGAGCAGGCCTCTCCCCCGAAGGACCAGGACAAGCCCGCAGGCGCCTGAAGCGGGCGCGCTTGGCTGACAGCCAATGGCGAATGCCGATGGCCTGGGTGTGCTGCACGCCACGCCATGCTCCCTTCCTGAGTCCGGACGCAAACCCAAGGAAAGGAACGCGCCATGTGGGAGGAAGTGGCCAACACCCTGGTCGAGGAATTTTCCAGCCTGCCCGATGCGGCCGAGGTCACGCGCGTCATGGTGCGCCTGCTGCTGGCGGCGCTGCTGGGCGGCATCGTCGGCTACGAGCGTGAGCACAAGGGCAAGGCCGCAGGCCTGCGCACCCACATGCTGGTGGCCATGGGCGCGGCGCTGTTCGTGCTGGTGCCCGAGCGCGGCGGCATGGACATTGCCGACATGAGCCGCGTGATCCAGGGCGTGGTGGCCGGCGTAGGCTTCCTGGGCGCGGGCGCCATCATCAAGCGCCACTCCGAGGAACAGGTGCAGGGCCTGACCACGGCAGCCGGCATCTGGATGACGGCCGCCATCGGCGTGGCCTGCGGCCTGGGGCGCGAAGCCATCGCGCTGCTGGCCACGCTGCTGGCCATCGTCATCCTCGTGATGCTGCCGCATGTGGTCAGTGCGCCGCCGCCGCACGATGACGCGGAGCCGGACACCAAGCCGCGTGAGACCTGAGGGCGGGCTGCGGCTCAGGCGTGCGGCTGTGAGTCGGGTGGCGGGGACTTCGCCTGTGCCAGCAAACTGTCCCAATCGCCAGGAGGGTGCCCGTTGGCGAGCATTTTTCGGAACACCCTGTAGGCATCGTCGCTGCCCTCATAGGCTCGCTTGGTGTCCTCATCGTTGACCCAGGCGAACACGATGATTTTGCTGGGGGCGTGAAAGCGAAAGAACAGGCGGTACTGCTGGAAGAACCTGGCCCGAAACCAGTGCTTGTGCTCCTCGCCCAGGGTATGGCCCTGGCGGTAGTCTGGCCGCGTCGGATCCTGCGGGATGACATCGAATGCCAGCTTGCGGATCGCCGCCAATCGCTTGGTCGCGTTCTTGCGTGTGTACCCGCCAGGGTCCTTGGTTTTCAGACCCTCCACTTCCTGGCTCAACGCCTGCAGCTGGGCCAGGAAAAGCGGGTGCATGAATACCGTCCAGCCGTGAATGCGCAAGGGGGCGGGCGGTACGGCGCTCATTCGTCGTCTGCCAGAAGCGGTGCATCCAGATCGACCTCGATGCCTTCGGTCAGCGCCTGGATCTGCTGCGCCAGACGGGCATCCATGGTCTGCAGGCGCTCGGGGTGGGCTGCCATGTCCTGTGCCAGAAAGCCGAGAAACTGGCCCAGCACGGGATCGGCATCCTCGGTGGAGTCGGCGCGACTGAGCACGACCTCCCCGCCGGGCAGGATGGTGTAGTGGATCCTGTCGCGCTTGCTCAGGTGCAATGCGCGGCGAACGGCTTCGGGAATGGTGGTCTGGTAGCGGTCAGTGAGCGTGGATTCGGCTTCAAGCGTCGAAAACATGATGGCATCTCCTGATAGGCTGCCATGCATGGTAATGCAGGTGCATTACCATGCCCGGGCGAAAGGTTCCTTCCCGGAAAGCACGTGCCTCGCGCCTCAGAAATCCACACTCGCACTCAGCGAGAACGTGCGCGGACCGCCCACCGTCAGGTAGCCCGAACCCGGGTAGCCGCCCACGGAGGCCCAGTAGTTGCGGTCCGTCGCGTTGTCCACGCGCAGGCGCAGCGTGAGCAGCTTGCCCTGCACTTCGGTCATGTAGCGCACGCCCAGGTCCAGGCGGTTCCAGCCGGCCACGCGCAGGCTGTTGACATCGTTGGCGTAGCTGGCGCCGGTGTGCACCAGGCGGCCGTCCAGCGCCAGGCCGTTGATGCCTGGCACATCCCATTCCACGCCCGCCGTGGCCTGGAAGCGCGGCACGCCGATGACGCGCTTGCCGTCGGTGGTGGCGCGGCCCGTGCTTTGCTGCCTGGCGTCCAGCCAGGTGGCGCCGCCCAGCAGGCGCAGGCCGCGCATGGGTTCGCCGAAGACGTTGAATTCCACGCCCTGGTGACGGTCCTTGCCGGCCGAGGTGAACAGGTTGCCGTCGATCAGCGAGCGCGGCTTGTCGGTGGAGAAGAAGGCCAGGCCGCCGCCCAGCTTGCCGCCGTCGTACTTGACGCCCACTTCCTTTTGCTTGGTCACGTAGGGCGACATCTGCTGGCCCGCGTTGGCGATGATGGTGTCGCCCGACTTGGCCGGTGCCGTGTCGCCCTGGGCCAGTCCCTCGATGTAGTTGCCGTACAGCGATACCTGCGGCGTGAGCTTGAACACCGCGCCCAGCACCGGGCTGGTGCGGCTCTGGTCGTAGGCCGTGCGCACGCCGCCCTGGCTGGTGACCGCGCCGTTGCTGACGATGCGGTAGCTCACCGAGTCGGTCTCTATCGTCTGGCGACGCACGCCGGCCGTCACCAGCATGCGGCCGTCCATCAGCGACAGCGTGTCGCCCAAGGCAAAGCTGTTCAGGCGCGTGCCCCGGTTGTAGGCGGGGTTGGACAGGTCGTTGCCCAGGTAGTTGAGCGGCGTGATCGCGTAGTAGCGCGGGTCGTAGAGATTGGTGGCCAGCGTGTTGCTGCCCCCGCCGGTGCTCATGCCGTAGGCGTTGTAGACCTTGAGGTCGAAGGCCGAGTAGCTGGCCACGATCTCATGGCCCACGCTGCCCGTGTTCAGGCGTGCGCGCACGCCCAGCTCGCCTGTGCTCACGCGGTCCTTGCGCGCGTTGTCGAAGCGGCTGGTGGTGGCCGCGCCATTGCCGGCCGCCGCCAGCGTGATGTTGGCCAGCGAGTTGTTCTCGGAGCTGCGGCGCAGGCCGTAGGCGGCCCAGGCCGTCACGTTGCTGTTGATGTCCCATTCGCCGCGCAGCGTGCCGAACAGGTCGCGCTCGTCGGAATAGGTCCAGGGCTGGGCCCAGTTGGAGGAAGCATCGGGCGCCGCAGGAATGGCGGCCAGCCCTGCGCCCGGCGTGACATTGGTGCGCGTGCGCTTGAGGCGGTTGTCCTGCCAGCCGATGTCGCCCGACAGGCGCACATTGCGGCTGCGCCAGTCCATGCCCACGGACAACAGATCGAGCTTGGAGCTTTCCTGGTCGATGGCGGTATCGCCGCCCCGGTGCGCGGCGTTCAGGCGGATGCCCGTGGCCTGGTCGGGGCCGAAGCGCCGGCTCACGTCGGCCGCCACGAAGGCCTGGCCGCCGCTGGCAATGCCTGCCGTCAGGCGCGACAGCGGATCGCTGCCCGCGCGCTTGGGCAGCAGGTTGATGTTGCCGCCCAGGCCGCCGCCATTGGGGCTGGCGCCCATCAGAAAGGCCGATGCGCCGCGCAGCAGCTCCACGCGCTCGAACAGCTCGGTGGCGATGTACTGGCGCGGCAGCAGCGCGTACAGGCCGTTGTAGGCCATGTCGTCCGAGCCCAGCACGAAGCCGCGCACGAAGTAGGACTCCTGGAAATTGCCGAAGCCGCGCGCCACGCGCACGGAAGGATCGTTCTGCAGCACATCGCCCACGCTCTTGGCCTGGCGGTCCTGGATCAGCTCGTTGGTGTAGCTGGTGATGGAGAACGGCGTCTCCATGTTGTCGCGCGTGCCCAGAATCCCGGCCCGCCCGCCGCGTGCCACCTGGCCGCCCGCGTAGGGCCTGGACAGGCCTTCAGCCGACGCATCGGCGCTGGCCTCCACGGTGACGGTGCCCAGCTCGGGCGCGGCCGTTGCCGTGGAAGGGGCAGGCTGGGCCCATGCGGCGCCAGCAGACAAAAGAAGGGCCAGGGCCCCGGCGATCGGGGTCAGCGTGTGGAGGGGGGAGTGCATGGAAAAAACGGGATGAGAATGCGGGATGAGAATGATTCCCAATAATTTTATCGATGCGACTCCCCCGTATGGAGCTTGTAGGGAGATGTGTCTGTTTGTGCCCACACTCCGCCTGGCCCGCCTTCACGCCTGTCCAAGCAGCTCCCACGAGCAGACCTGCGCCTCATCCTCCCCCTGCACGAACGCAACCCGCATGCCCAGCGCCTTGCCCATGCCTTGCACGGCCAGGCGCAGGGCGGCGGGCACGGCGCGGTCGCCTGTGATGACGACCATGCCCCGGCACAGCTGGCGCATGCGTTCGCGGTTGCGCTTGAAGAACAGGGCGCGCTGCTTGCGTTCTTCGTGGCTTTCCTCGGGGTGGTCGCCGGGCAGGTGGTCGGTGAGCAGCACAAAGTGCCGGCCCTGGTCGAGCAGGGATTCGATCCGGGCTTCGGCCGAAGCGTCATTGCCGCTGCCTGCGTCTGCAGGTGCCTGCGCTTCGGGTTCGCGCAGGTAGACCAGGGGAAAGCGGGAGGTATCGATCAGCATGTCATGGTTCCTGGGAAAAAGCAGGGCATCAGTACAGGTCGTGCCTGACCGCATGGGCGTAGTGGGCGTCGGCCTGTTCCTGTTGGGCGGCATCCATGGCGGGCGCCGTAGCGTCGGCCAACTGCGTGAGGGCGGCCATCATCTGGCCCACGGTGGGCAGGGCGGTGCGGTCCAGCTGGCTTGACGGGTTCCACAGGCCGGAGCGGTGGATGGCCTTGCCGCAGTGCAGCAGCACCTCGTCGACCAGCACCACGGTGGCGGTCTTGGGCGTGCCCCGGCCTTCGCTCAGCTCCTGCAGCAGATGGGGGTCGGTGGAGATGCGGCCGCGCCCGTTGATGCGCAGGAAGATGTCCAATCCCGGGAACAGGAAGAGCATGGCCAGGCGGTCATCGGCCTGCAGGTTGCGCAGGGATTCGATGCGGTTGTTGCCGGGCCAGTCGGCAAAGGCCACGGTGCGCTCGTCCAGCACCTGCACAAAGCCGGGTGGCCCGCCGCGCGGCGAGGCATCCAGGCCGCGTTCGCCGGCCGTGGCCAGGCAAAAGAAGCTGGCCTGGCGCAGATAGGCCTCGTGGAAGTCGGACAGGCGGTCGCGCACGGCCTTCTGGATTCTTTCTGCCGGGGCGGCGTAGAGCAAGTCCAGGTCGATGGCCGGGCCTGGCGGGTCTGCAAGGGCGGTGTTGTCTGTGTGCATGGCACAAGCGTAAGAACAAAGGCGTTGGCGGCTGTAGACTGGATCAGCCAACAAATAGCTCAAAGACGCCATGCCCGATGCCATTCTTGAACTGGTCAGCCATGTGAACCGTGCCGATGGCCCCGTGCTGATAGCAGCCGTGGGCAACCAGGACGAGGAGCTGGCCTCCGAGCCGCACCGCCACGCGCGCGGCCAGCTGTTCGGCTCGCTGCGCGGGCTGCTGTCGGTGGGCGTGGAAGACGCGGTCTGGGTGGTGCCCGCCATCCATGCCGTGTGGCTGCCGCCGCACCAGCTGCATTCGGGCCGCTCCCATGGTCCCTTCCACGGCTGGAGCGTCTATGTGGCGGAGCCGGCCTGCGCCGACCTGCCGCAGCGGCCCTGCGCCATCCGCACCTCGGGCCTGTTGCGCGAGGCCGTGCTGCGCGCCGCCGGCTGGGGATGGCAGCAAGGCGTGCCCACAACGCAGCCCGTGCAACCAGGCCCTTCGGCGGACCAGGCCCGCGCCCATGTGATGGCGGTGATCCTGGACGAGATCCGCACCCTGCCCGTGGAGCCCCTGGGCCTGCCCCTGCCCGCAGACCCGCGCCTGCAGCGCATCGCCCGCGCACTGATCGCCGACCCGGCCGATGCCCGCGACCTGGAGGCCTGGGCGCGCTGGGCCGCGGTCAGCTCGCGCACGCTGAGCCGGCGCTTTGTGTCGGAGACGGGCTTCAGCTTCACCGCCTGGCGCCAGCGCGCGCGGCTGATGCGCTCGCTCGAGATGCTGGCCGCCGGCGCGCCTGTAACGAACATCGCGCTGGACCTGGGCTACGCCACGGCCAGCGCCTTCATCGGCTTGTTCCGGCGCACGTTCGGGGAGACGCCTGCGGCGTACCGGGGGAGGTTGGGGGCGAGTGCAAGCTGAGGCGGGGTCGGCGACTGGATTGCCACATGAAAGTAGGATCACTCACTTGCCTACAGGGAGCCTCCCATGCAGACCACTCAGCAAATGAGCATCACCTTGCCCAATGACATCGCCGATGCGGTCAGGGCCAAAGTGAGGGCCAGTGAGTACGCCAGCGAAAGCGAGGTGATCTGCGCGGGGTTGAAAGCGCTGATGGACAAGGATCGCGGCCTGGATAGCTGGCTGCACCTGGAGGTAGGCCCTGCTTATGACGCCTTGAGGGCTGATCCCTCCAGCACCGTCACCCTCGGCCAGTTGCGGGAGCGTCTGGCTGCCGAGCGCAGCGGCGGCAACGGCGCGTGACGCTGCCCGCGTCGCTCCTGGGTGACTTCGCCTACAACCGCTGCAACTGCGCATTCAGATACGCATCGCGCGAGGGCAGCAGGTGCTCGGCGCACAGGCGGACCAGGGCGTCGCGGTCCCGGGCGCGCAGGGCTTCGATCATTTGCCAGTGTTCCTGGCGTGCGCGCTCGCGGTAGTCGGCCGAGACCAGGGAGGCGAAGCGGATGGGGTGCGTCTGGCGCGCGTATTCGGTGATGGCCTTGTGCAGCGTGTCGTTGCCCGCCAGCGCAAACAGTTCCTGGTGAAAGGCCAGGTTGATGCGGAACACCAGGCGCGCGTTGCCTTCGGCCACGGCGGCGTCGTGCTGCTGCTGGATGGAGGTCAGGCGTTCGAGCCTCTCGGCCGGCACGGGCAGGGGGATCTTGCGGGCAGCCTCCACTTCGAGCATGCCGCGCAGCTCGTACAGTTCCTGCACTTCCTGGGTGGAGAAGGAGCGCACCAGGGCGCCCACGTTCTTGCGGCGCTCGATGAGGCCCATGCGGTCCAGCGCGGCCAGGGCCTCGCGGGCCACATGGCGCTTGACGTCGAAGCGGGCCATGAGGTCGTCCTCCACCAGGCGCTCGCGCGGGTGCAGCCGGCCGAAGACCACGTCCTCTTCCAGCGCGGCCACCATGGCGCCCAGGGCGTCGGCTGCGGGGGCGGGTTCGGCATCCAGGGAAATCGGCAGTGAGGCGGCAGCGACCATCAAGACAGGCGGTTGGGACAAAGACGCCATTTTGTCCGAATTGACCGCCTGCGCCGACTATTCACGCCGGCCGGGAATGGTGCCGCGCTCGGTGGCGCAGCGCAGGAAGTCGAAGTCCACGCCCTGGTCGGCCTGGTTCACGGTGGTGAGGAAGAGCTTGCGGTAGCCGCGCTCGGCCGTGGGCACGGCCACCGGCTGCTCGCGGGCGCGGCGGGCCAGTTCCTCGTCGCCGACCTGCAGCGTCAGCTCGCGGCGCGCCACCGACAGCGTGATGCGGTCGCCATTCCTCACATGGGCCAGCGGCCCTCCCACGGCCGATTCGGGCGTGACGTGCAGCACGATGGTGCCGAAGGCCGTGCCGCTCATGCGCCCGTCGGAGATGCGCACGATGTCCTTGACGCCGGCCCGCGCCAGCTTGCGCGGGATGGGGATGTAGCCGGCCTCGGGCATGCCGGGCGCGCCCTTGGGGCCGATGTTCTTGAGCACGAGGATGTCGTCGGCCGTCACGTCCAGGTCGTCGCTGTCGATGCGGTGGGCCAGGTCGGCCGCGTTCTCGAAGACCACGGCGCGGCCTTCGTGCTCCATGAGCCGAGGATGGGCGGCCGACTGCTTGATGATGGCGCCGCCCGGCGCCAGGTTGCCCTGCAGCACGGCGATGCCGCCCTGCGGGTAGATGGGGTTGGAGCGCGGGCGCACCACGTCCTGCGCAAAGCCGGGGCCGGCGCGGTCGATCTCTTCGCCCAGCGTGCGGCCGGTGACGGTGAGGGCGTCCAGGTTCAGCAGGGGCTTGAGCTCGCGCAGCAGCGTGGCCATGCCGCCCGCGTGGTGGAAGTCCTCCATGTAGTGGTCGCCCGAGGGCTTGAGGTCCAGCAGCACGGGCGTGTCGCGGCCCATGCGGTCCAGGGCCTTGAGGTCGATGTCATAGCCCATGCGCCCCGCAATGGCGGCCAGGTGCACGAGCCCGTTGGTGGAGCCGCCGATGGCCAGCAGCACGCGCATGGCGTTCTCGAAGGCGGCGGGCGTGAGGATTTTGTCGATGGTCAGGCCCCCGCGCGCCATGCGCACGGCCTCGGTGCCGGTCTGCTCGGCAATGCGGATGCGGTCGGCCGTGACGGCGGGGGGCGAGGCGCCGCCGGGCACGGTCATGCCCAGCGCCTCGGCAATGCAGGCCATGGTGCTGGCCGTGCCCATGACCGAGCAGGTACCCACGCTGGCCACCAGCTGGTTGTTCACGTCGGCGATCTCTTCGGCGTCGATCTCTTCGGCGCGGAACTTGCCCCAGTAGCGGCGGCAGTCCGTGCAGGCGCCCACGCGCTCGCTGCGGTGCGAGCCGGTGAGCATCGACCCGGTGATCAGCTGGATGGCCGGAATGCCCGCCGAGGCCGCTCCCATCAACTGGGCCGGCACCGTCTTGTCGCAGCCGCCGATGAGCACGATGGCATCCATGGGCTGGGCGCGGATCATCTCCTCGGTGTCCATGGACATGAGGTTGCGCAGGTACATGCTGGTCGGCGCCGAGAAGCTTTCGTGCACCGAGATGGTGGGGAAGTCCATGGGCAGGCCACCCGCCAGCATCACGCCGCGCTTGACGGCCTCGATCAGCTGGGGCGCATTGCCGTGGCAGGGGTTGTAGCTGCTGCCCGTGTTGGTGATGCCTATGACGGGCCGCTGCAGCGCCGAGTCCGTGTAGCCCGCGCCCTTGATGAAGGCCTTGCGCAGGAACAGCGAAAAGCCGCGGTCGCCGTAGTTGGTCAGGCCCTTGGAGATGCCCGTGGCCGCATCGGCGGGGGCGATGTCATGGCCTGGAGCGCCATCGGGAGTCTTGGGGTCGGTCATGGGTGGGGTGCTTTGCAGAGGGTCTTGGCGGGGTCGGAAGGCAGGCGCTGCCTTGTCGTGGGGCAGGATAGCGGCGGATGCCGCGGATTATTATCGTTGTTATCACCTATATTATTAATAATCTATCTGGCCAACCATGCAGCCGTGCCCGGAGTGCGTGCCGGGCATGTTTTTCCGACACAAGACAAAAGGAGGAGACACCCATGGTTGTTGCTGCATCCCGCATCCGTCGCATTCATGCGCCCAACCGGCGCGCCGCCCTGGCTGCGGTGCTGCTGGCCGCGCTGGCGCTGGGCCCAGGCCTGGCCACGCCCGCGCTGGCCGACGGCGCCTATCCGGCCCGGCCCATCAAGCTGGTCGTTCCGTACACGCCCGGGGGCGCCACCGACGTGATCGGCCGCGTGGTGGGGCAAAGGCTCTCGCTGGCGCTGGGCCAGCCCGTGGTGGTGGAGAACCGGGCCGGCGCGGCCGGCAACCTGGGCGCCGCGGCCGTGGCCAAGGAAAGGCCCGATGGCTATACGCTGCTGCTGGGCGCGCTGACCAGCCATTCCATCAACAGCGTGCTCATGCCTGCCACGGCGGGCTTCACCATGGACAAGAGCTTCGCGCCCATAGCCGTGGTGGGCCGCGTGCCGCTGGTGATCACCGTGGGGCCGTCGGTGACGTCGGCCAATCTGGCGGAGTTCATCGCGCTGGCCAAAGCGAAGCCGGGCGGGCTGAACTACGGCTCCTCGGGCAATGGCTCACCCCAGCATCTGGCGGCCGAGCTGTTCAAGCGGCAGGCCGGCGTGCCGCTGACGCATGTGCCCTACAAGGGCAGCACGCCCGCGCTCAACGACCTCATGGGCGGCCAGGTGGATGTGGTGTTCGACACCCTGCCCGCCACGCAGGGCTTCATCAAGGGCGGGCGGCTGCGCGGCCTGGCCGTGACCACGGCGCAGCGCGTGCCCTCCATTGCCGACATTCCCACCACGGCCGAGGCCGGGCTGTCGGGCTTTGAGGTGACGTCGATGTTCGGCCTGCTGGCGCCTGCGGGCACGCCCGCGCCCATCGTCGCCCGGCTCAGCGGCGCGCTCAAGGAGGTGATGGGGCAGCAGGAAGTGAAGGACGCCCTGGTCGCCCAGGGCGCCATGCCCACCTTCACCACGCCTGCCGAGGCGCGCATGCAGATCGCCAAGGAGGTGGGCCGCTGGTCGGCCGTGATCAAGGAGTCGGATATCAAGCCGGACTGAGGCCGGGTGCGGGGCGGGGCCGGGTGGGGCCGCACTGATATCGGTAAGGGCACAAGCATATGCCCAAAGATTCGTTCCCCCGCGCCTGCATCGTGGCGATACTGGCCGGCCGCATTCCCTCCACTGCCTTGCCTGTACCACCGTGCTACCCGACCCAGTCCCCGACAGCGCGGCCGAAGCGCAGGTCGATCGCGTCATCGACGGCCTGCTCAACGGCCTGCAATGGCGCGCCAGCGTGTTCCACGTGGGGCAGTACTGCGGGCGCTGGCGGGCCTCCACGGCGGGGCGCGCGCGGGCCAGCTTTCACCTGATCCTGGACGGGCGCTGCTGGCTGCACCTGCCGGGCCAGCCCTCGGTGGAGCTGCAGCCGCGCGACGGCGTGTTCCTCTCGCGCGATGTGCCGCATTTCATCTCGCCCTATGCCGACCCGGACATGGCCTGCGCCCCGCAGGCCATGCGCCCCGCCACGGGCGATGCCGGCATCGGAGAGACGGCGCTGGCCTGCGGCTTCTTCACCTTCGAGGGGCCCATGCGCGGCCTGCTGGTCGATGCCTTCCCCGACCACCTGGTGCTGCGCGGCGACGACCATGCGATGAGCGGCGCCTCCATGCTGTTCGACCTGATGCGCGCCGAGGCGCTGCGCACGGGCACCGAGCCCTCGGCCGTGATGGACCGGCTGGTGGGCCTGCTGTTCTTCTACGGCCTGCGCCAGCTCGCGCATGGCGATGCGCGGGCGCGCGGCATCTGGAGCCTGCTGCGCCGGCCGGGCTTTGCGCCGCTGGTGGCCGAGCTGCTGCGCGAGCCGGCCCGCAACTGGAGCGTGGCCGACATGGCCGCGCGCGTGTGCCTGTCGCGCGCCACGTTCTTTCGGCAGTTCGCCGAGGCCTGCGGCCAGCCGCCCCAGCAATTCCTGCTGCTGCTGCGCATGCAGCTGGCCGCGCGCCGCCTGGCCCAGGGCGAGGCGATAGGCCAGGTGGCCGAGGCCGTGGGCTACGAGTCCTACGCGGCATTCTCGCGTGCCTTCAAGCGCGTGATGGGCGAGCAGCCCGGCGCCTGGCAGCGCGCGCAGGCACGCTGCTGCTGAGCCGCCATCCGAGCCCGCCGCATCTGCCTGCGGGTTGACACGTTCGGGCATAAATCCGCGACGCGGCGGCATTGATGGCAAGGGGGGCGCGGCCGATCATGAAGGCATTCCTTCATTCCTGCAAAGCACCATGGCACGCCTGACCCTGCACACCCCGCAAACCGCTCCTGAAGCCAGCCGCCCCTTCGTGGAGCGCGCCCTGGCCGGCAACGGATTCCTGCCCAACCTGATCGCCATCCTGGCCAACTCGCCCCAGGCGCTGGAGACCTATGTGACCGTGGGCCAGATCAACGCGCGCGCCCAGCTCACGCTGGCCGAGCGCGAAGTGGTGCAGATCACGGCGGCGCGCATCCATGGCTGCGACTTCTGCGTGGCCGGCCACACCAAGCTGGCCTTCAAGCAGGCCGGCCTGACCCAGGCCGAGGTGGTGGCGCTGCAGGACGGCCGCGACACGGGCCAGCCGCGCCTGGACGCCGTGCGCCGCTTTGCCGAAGCCGTGATCGCCACGCGCGGCGCCGTCGCCGACGAGGCCCTGGCCGCCTTCCATGCGGCCGGCTTCAGCGAGCAGCAGGCGCTGGAGGTGGTGCTGGGCATCAGCCTGGCCACGCTGTGCAACTTTGCCAACAGCCTGGCGCAAAGCCCCGTCAACCCGCAACTGCAGCCCTATCTGCCCGAACAGTTCCGACAACCGCAGGAGAACGCACATGCTGGCTGATTCGCTGCGGCAGTGGCTGGACGCCCATGCCGACTCCCTGGACGAAGGCCCCGCGCATGCGCACGAGGTGCTGCCCCGGCTGGCGCAGCACGGCCTGTTCGGCCTGGGCGTGCCCGTGGCCGATGGCGGGCAGGGCGGCAGCCTGGGCGATGCGCTGGAGGCCATTGCCGGCGTGGCCGGGCATTCGCTGACGGCGGGCTTCGTGTTCTGGGCGCAGCGCGCCTTTGTCGAATACCTGCTGCAGTCGCCCAACGCGGCGCTGCGCCAGCGCTGGCTGCCGGGCCTGCTGCAGGGCACGCAGGCGGGCGCCACGGGCCTGTCCAACGCCATGAAGTACCTGGGCGGCATCGAGGCCCTGCAGGTCGAGGCCACGCCCGTCGGCACTGTCGGCGCCGTCGGCGCCGACGGCCTTGCACTGCGCGGGCGCGTGCCCTGGGCCACCAACCTGGTGCCGCCGGGTCGCTTCGTGGTGGCCGTTGCCGTCTCGCGCAGCGACGGTGCAAAGCCCTTCGTTGCCGCGCTGCCCGGCGATGCGGCGGGCCTGCAGCGCAGCGCCGACCTGGACCTGATCGCGCTGCGCGGCAGCCATACGGCGGCGCTGTCCATCGAGGGGCTGCAGATCGGTCCGGCCGATGTGATCCATGCCGACGCCAACCATTTCCTGCCGCGCGTGCGGCCCGCCTTCATGGGCCTGCAGCTGGGGCTGTGCATCGGCCTGGCGCGCGCCTCGCTGGCGGCGGCCTCGGCCCGTGCCGGCGCCGGGCGCGATGTGCTGGGCGGCCCGCTGCAGCAGCAGCGCCACGCGCTGGAGCTGGCCACGGCCACGCTGCATGCGGGCCTGTCCGAGGGGCGTTTTCTTGACCGACCTCAAGCCCTGTTCCGCCTGCGCCTGGAATTGAACGACATCGTGCAGCAGTCCCTGCAGCTGGAGCTGCACGCCAGCGGCGGGCGCGCTTATCATCGCGACCAGCCGCTGGGATTTGCGCGCCGTTGGCGCGAGGCGGCCTTCATCCCCATCGTGACGCCCAGCGTCACGCAGCTACAGGGCGCGCTGGCTGGCGCGGCCCTGGCAACCACCAGTTCATGACCCAGACGGAAGCTTTCTCCCCTGACGCTCCCGCGCCCGTGCTGCAGGCACGCGGCGCGGGCTTTGGCTATGCGCCCGGCAAGGCCGTGTTCGAGGACATCTCCCTGAGCATTGCCCCGCGCGAGATCGTCTGCCTGCTCGGCGGCAGCGGCTGCGGCAAGTCCTCGCTGCTGCGCGTGCTCGGCGGCCTCGAATCACCGGACGGCGGTGCCTGGAGCCGGGGCGAGCTCCAGTTCCTCGGCCAGCCGCTGACCGCGCCGCATCCGCGCGCGGGCTTCGTGTTCCAGCAGCCCAGCCTGCTGCCCTGGCTGGACGCGCGGCGCAACGTGGGCTTCGGCCTGGACTTCGAGCGCCAGCCGAAGCTGGAGGCCGAGGCCCGCCGCCAGCGCGTGGAGCAGGCGCTGCAGGCCGTGGGCCTGGGCGGCAACGGCGCGCTCTATCCCTCGCAGCTGTCGGGCGGCATGGCCCAGCGCGTGGCCCTGGCGCGCGCCCTGGCGCGCGAGCCGCAGCTGCTGCTGGCCGACGAGCCGTTCTCGGCCCTGGACGCCATCACGCGCGCCGAGATGCAGGAGCTGATGGTGGACGTGGTCCACCGCTGGCACACGGCGGCGCTGCTGGTCACGCATGACATCGACGAGGCCATCCTCGTGGGCGACCGCATCCTGCTGATGGGCGGGCGGCCCGGCCACATCGTGCGCGAATGGCGCGTGGACATTGCGCGCCCGCGCGAGGACCAGGCCGCCGCCGTGACCGCGCTGCGGCTGGACATCCTCTCGGCCCTGCACGGCGTGCGCCATGCGGCCCAGGCCTGATCCGGCTCGCCTGTCTGCCGATCCGCCTGCAGATCCGCCATTTCTTCGACTTCAACCATGCTCTTCTGAAAGGTCTTTCGCATGAGCTTCCAGGACCACCCTTCCTACACCCACATCTGCGCCTCGTCGGACTGCGGCTGCGGCCTCACGCGGCGCGACATGCTGCGCCTGGGCGCGCTGGCCACGGCCTCCGTGGCCGCGCCGCTGCTGGCCGCAGGCGATGCGCGCGCCCAGGCCTTCAAGGGCGATGACCAGCCCGTGAAGATCGGCTACCTGCCCATCACCGACGCCACGCCGCTGCTGGTGGCCCACGGCAACGGCCTGTTCGAGGCCGAAGGCCTCAAGGCCGAGGCGCCGCGCCTGTTCCGCTCCTGGGCCCAGATCGTCGAGGCCTTCGTCTCGGGCCAGGTCAACGTCATCCACCTGCTCACGCCCTCCACGCTGTGGGTGCGCTACGGCGCCAAGTTCCCCGCCAAGATCGTGGCCTGGAACCACGTCAACGGCTCGGGCCTGACCGTGCTGCCCGAGATCCAGAAGGTGCAGGACCTGGGCGGCAAGACCGTGGCGATCCCGTTCTGGTACTCCATCCACAACATCCTGCTGCAGGACGTGCTGCGCAAGGCCGGCCTCACGGCCGTGACGCGGGCGCGCGGCGGCGCCATTGCGGCCAACGAGGTCAACCTCGTCGTGCTGGCACCGGCCGAAATGGTCTCGGCCCTGGCCGGCAAGTCGATTGCGGGCTTCATCGTGGCCGAGCCCTTCAATGCCGCCGCCGAGATCGCGGGCGTGGGCAAGATGCTGCGCTTCTCGGGCGATGTCTGGAAGGACCACGCCTGCTGCGTCACCTTCCTGGCCGAGCGCGATATCGCCGACAAGCCCGAATGGGCCCAGCGCGTGACCAATGCCGTGGTCAAGGCCCAGCTGTGGACACGCGACAACCGCCTGGCCGCCGCGCGCCTGCTGTCGAGCACGGGCGAGCGCCGCTACACGCCGCATCCGCAGCAGACGCTGTCCAAGGTGCTGGCCGCCACCGACTACGCCAGCTACGAGGCCAGCGGCGTGGTCGTCAACAAGGGCTGGCACCAGCGGCGCATCGACTTCCAGCCCTATCCCTATCCCTCGTACACCGAGCAGCTGGTGCGCGCCATCAAGGCCACCAAGGTCGAGGGCGACACGCGCTTCCTCGACAAGCTGGAGCCCAGGTTTGCGGCCACTGACCTGGTGGACGACCGCTTCGTGCGCAAGGCCATCCAGGCCGTGGGCGGCCCGCAGGTCTTCGGCATTCCGGCTGATTTCTCGCGCCGCGAAACCATCGTGGTGTGATCCAGGTGTTGCGACGTATTGGATTGCCGCTGCTGGGCGCGGCCCTGGTCCTGGCCCTGTGGTGGGTGGGCGGCGCGCTGCTGGCGCGCAGCACGCCCGTGGCTGCGGCCTTTGCGCCCTGGCCTTCGCTGCAGGCGCTGGGCCAGCTGCTGACGGGCGCCGACATCTGGATGCACACCCTGCTGAGCCTGCAGCGCGTGGCCGTGGGCCTGCTGCTGGCCTTCGTGGTCGGCGTGCCGCTGGGCGTGCTGGTGGGCCTGTCGCGCGGGTTCTCGCAGGCGTTCTCGCCCGTGTTCCAGTTCCTGCGCATGATCTCGCCGCTGTCGTGGATGCCCATTGCCGTGATGGTGCTGGGCGTGGGCGACGCGCCCGTTTACTTCCTGCTGGCCTTCGCCGCCGTCTGGCCCATCCTGCTGAGCACGGCGGCCGGCGTGGCCCAGCTGGACCGCAACTGGCTGCTGCTGGCGCGCAGCCTGTCGGCCACGCGCACCGAGACCGTGCTGCGCGTGGTGCTGCCCGGCATCACGGCCCAGATCCTCACGGGCGTGCGCCTGGCCATCGGCATCATCTGGATCGTGCTGGTGCCCGCGGAAATGCTGGGCGTGTCGGCCGGGCTGGGCTACTTCATCCTCGACACGCGCGACCGCCTGGCGTATTCGGAGCTGATGGCTGCCGTGGTGCTGATCGGTGCCCTGGGCTATGCGCTGGACCATGCGGCGCGGTGGCTGCACCAGCGCTGGATGCATTCGGCCTGAGGCCTGCGGGCAGGCGGCGGCATCAGGTGCCGTGCACGCGGCGCAGCCGCAGTCCTGCCCATCCCGTCAGCACGGCGCACAGCAGCACTCCCCAGGGGCCCAGCGCGGGCACGGGGGTGGCTGTGGCCGGGGCCGGGGCTGCGGGCTCCACGGTCTGGGCCCATGCGCCGCTGTCCGCGGCGAGATAGTTCGCATCGCCGCCGTACCGGGCCACGATGGCATGCGGGCCGGCCACCGTCAGTTGGGTGGTGGCGATGATGGCCCTGGCATTGGACAAACCTGCCGTGCCCAGCGACAGGCCGCCAGCCAGGATTTCGACCGTTCCCGTCGGGACGGCGGCGGTGCCCAGGGAGACATCGGGTGCGACCACCACGGAGAAGGACAGCGACTGCCCGGAGCGCGAGGGATTGGCGCTGGAGGTCAGCGTGACACGGGAGGGGCCCTGTCCCACCGCCGCCATCTGCACCGCCTGCGGAGCCGCGTCATGGTCCGCATCGCCGAGCTGGCTGGCGTTGATCGTGCATGTCCCTGCGGCCTGGAAGCGGATGGTGCTGCCGGAGGCGCTGCAGATCGCCGCGGTCAATGCATCCACGGCGAACATGACGGGGTTTCCCGAGGCGCCTCCGACGGCGGCCACGTCATAGGTATCCCCCACCCGTGCGCCGGCCGGTGGTGCCGTGGTGAAGGTGATGGCCTGCGGCGCTTTGGCGATGGCACCTGCCGCCGCCGGGCAACTGGTATCGCTGGCCGGCCAGTAGCGGTTGCCCGTCCCCGTGAACGTTTCGCCGCCACAGTTGTTGCCGGGCGCGTTGTTCGTGATCTGGTTGCCGTGGAGTGTGCGGGGGCGGGTGAGCGTGAACGAGACGCCGGCACCCGAGCCCGGAGACGCCAGCGCGTTGCCGGTGACGGTGCTGTCGGTCATAGTGGTCGGCACCCCGCTGCGCAGGCCCCCGCCCAGCGTGCGGGCCGTGTTGCCGGACAGGCGGCTGCGCTCCACCGTCAGCGAGCCGCTGCCTGTGCTGTAGATGGCACCGCCCTGTCCCCCTGCCTGGTTGCCGCTGAACACACTGTCCACGATGGTCACCGTGCTGTCGCGGCTGTACAGTCCCCCGCCGTTGATGCCGGCCGTGCTGTCCTGCACCACGCTGCGCTCCAGGCGCAGGGTGACGCCGTTGTCCAGGTAGATGGCGCCGCCGTCTTCACCGGCGGCGGTCTGCCCGCCGCGCAGTGTCAGGCCGCGCAGCGTGAGCTGGACACCGCTGCCCTGGGCCGACACCAGGCGGGAGGCATTGCCCCCATCGAGCGCCACCCGCTGGTCCCCGTCGATCGTGATGTCCGAGGTGGTGAAGTTGAGGTCGATGGAATGGCCTGCCAATGCAATGGCGGTGAGGCTGCCTGCCGGAAAGACGGCCGGGTCGAACACGATGGTGTCCGCGCCATTGCCCGATATGCATGCGCCGTTGCCCCAACTGCCGTCATCCATCTGGGCACTGGTCAATGCCTCATTCAGGCTGCAGTCCGCTGCACCGGGCGTGTTGTCCGTGGTATTGACCACGATGGTCGCGGCCTGGCCATTGAGTGCCAGCAGGCTGCACAGCGCGCCAGGCACTGCCAGAAGCCGGAGGCGTCGAAGGGGTCTGTGAAGAAAAGCGTGCACGGTTCCTCCCGTTGCGCTGCGTGTCCCGGGCAGACCCGCGCGCTGTTGTTGCGGACCGCGTGACCTTAGCTTTCTGCGAAGATCGTGAAAATGTGCCGACGGCACATCGCAGGCCTGAAAATGCGGCCTCAGCCGGCCCACCTATCGCCAGCACCTCGAGCACGCCATTGGATTTCGCGACATGACCCTGTCAACGCAGCAACTGGGGCAACTCAATCAGGCCATCCTCGCGGTGCACGGCGCGCCCGATCTGCACGCGCTGGCCACGCATTTGCTGCACGCGCTGCGCCTGGTGGTGCCGGGTGACATTCGGGTGGTGGATTTCTCCGGCATTGCGGAAGTCCGTGGCTACACGGCCTACGATCCGGTGCGGGCCATTTCCTCCGAAGTCAACGCTGCGGTGCACCGGCATCTGGCCGACAACCCCTTGTATCGGCAGCGCCAGACGCAGGCCGCCAGCATTTCCGACCTGCTGACTCGCGGGCAATGGCAGAGGACGGCGCTCTATGCCCAGGCCTACTCCCAGGTGGGCCAGCAGGACGGACTCGCGCTGGACGTGGACCTGGGCCACGGAGCGATGCTGACCCTCAATGTCACACGCGCCTCGCGCGGCTACACCGCGGCGGAGCGCATGGCGCTGACCTTGCTGGGGCCGCATGCGCAGGCGCAGTGGCGGCGCCTGAGCCAGCAGCAGCGAATCAGCCAGGCGGCATGGCAGGCGCTCTCATCGGGCTCGCCGGCTGCCGACGTGCTGAGCCCGCGCGAACGTGAAGTGCTGCAATGGGTCGCCAACGGCAACACCAACGCAGAAATCGCCACCATGCTGGAGTTGCGTGCAGGCACGGTGAAGCGGCACCTGGAAAACATCTACCGCAAGCTGGGAGCCGCCAATCGGCAGGACGCCTTGTCGAGGATGCGCAGGCCGGATTTGTAGCGCGTGTCGCGCGCTTGTGCGAACCCGCGCGAGCGCCGTGCGCGGGGCCAGCCCTTCGAGAAGCAGGGAAACCGGCCCTACGGCAGGACGCTCCGGCAGGCAATGCCAAACCGCTGGGCCAGCGCGTGCAGGCGCCTGTCTCGCGACCACAGGCTTGCTCGACGTAAGCGGTGCAGCTACGTCCGGCATAGTTTTACCTACAGGTTTCGCGCCAGCACAATAAAAGTCCGCCCAAGCCATACGGCGGACTTCCTGAAATCTACTGTGCCGAGGCCTCATGTTTTGTTTTGCCAGTTGCTCTCCTGTCGGCTTCAACGCCGTCCTTCTCAGCGGCGGTACGTTGCCATTTCTGGTGTCCGACGGCATGTTGTTTCAACCATTGCAGTGAGGCAGCGCATGGAGCAGGAAGTGAGATGCGCGAACTGCAATCGAAAGCTCGCCATGGGCGTCTTTCAGCTACTGAACATCAAGTGCCCGCGTTGCGGCACGTTGAATTCCCTGAGGGTCCAAGCGAACCCCCCACCCGAGTGCCGCCGAGCGCCTTCGACTCCATCCATTGAATAGGAGGCCTCCATGGCTCAAGTTTCCAAGGTTCTCGTCTCGGATCAGTACATGCCGCCGGACAACATCCAGCAGTACAAAAGCACGACGGGTTTCCCTCTTGTTTACGATTCGCGGCATATCAATCCGCATGCGCTCGTGTTCGACAACACGGGGCGTCCTGCCAACTACAACCCTGCCAACAACCGCCACACCATCGTGATGGATGTGCGCTTCAGCGATGGCTATCTGGCCGCTTGCCACATGGGCATCATTGCCAGGCACAAAGGCTCATACAGTGTGGCGGGTGACAACCGTGGCGGTGCTGTCATTGCGGGCAATTGGGGCTATTCGCCAGGCAGCGTGGCGCTTGAGGAAATTGAGATCACCAACACCAAGGACAACGGTGACTCGCACCATCGTCCGTCCGCTCAATATCCGCGTGGTGCCATCGGCGAGGCCAAGCTCGAGGAACTGCGCTGGTATCGACTGGTGATCGAAAGCATTTCCAAGAACGGCAGCATCGGCCACGCAGTCCGGGCAACGGACAAGAGTACGGGCCAGACCGTATTCAGCCTGCCAACCTTCTGGTCGGATTACTCGGCCAACTATGACTCCCGTGACGCAGGCAAGGTGGTGTTGTTCAGCATCAGTGATCCCAACAAGCCTGCCGCCGGCTTTGTCTATACACGCCTGATCAGCTATTGGTCGGATGCTGACGAGGTGATAGCCAATCCGTAAGTGATCTGAGAGCGGGTCCCAGGGCAGCGTGTAGCCGTATCGCCGCCATGCCCTGGTCCTCCTGGCAGGGAGTGGTCAATACGCATGCTGCCATGCGTTGCGCATCGTGCTGCCTTTGGTGGAAAGCCAGTCTGTAGGCGAGGGCCAGCGACACGCAATCTCCTGGGAATCCGGCATATCGGTTGCCCTGCCGCCAAGTGCTGCGAGGCGTTTGGCTGCCTGCACCCTCACGAAAGTTCTGAGGACTTGTTGGAACAGATCTGCCTCGTCCATGCCTGGCTCCAACATCTTCAGGGCTTCTTCGTACAAGGCATCGTCGATCGTCACGGTGATCCGCATGGCGGGCCCTCTGTCAACAAAACAGATGCAATTCTGGGTTTGCGCCAGCCTGCAGGCAAGCGCGCTTCCCTCCGAAGTGGTCACTCCTGTTTTGCTATGATGACTGTATAAAGATACAGTTTTCGAGCGGCCTGGCTGCCCGATCTGCCAGGCCCATGCTCCCTCCCCACCGCTTCTACTACCTGCACAACTTCCAGCGCGCGCTGGACTGGATTGGCCAGCGTTACGGCGATCTGCTGGACGCGCCCGAGCAGGCATTCCTCACCCGTTTCACGCAGCTGCCCCAGCCCTCGCAGGCGCTGATGGTGCGTTTGCTGATGCGGCGCGGGCCGTGGTTTCGGGCCGGCAAGCTGGTGTACGAAGAGATTCCCGGCATTGCCGACGCGGCCGCGCCCCTGCTCGAGCTGGGCTGGCTGGACGCGGACCACCCCATGGCGCTGGAGGAGCTGTTTGCGCTGCACACCAAGCCCGAGCTGCTGCAGCTGTTCGCAGGCGCACCCATTCACTCAGGCCTGCGCAAGGCCGAGCTTTTGCAGGCCCTGCAGCCCCTGCACGAGGCGCCCAGGCCCTATGCGCAATGGCACCAGGGCGTCGGAGCCGGCGAAGCCGCCTGGCGCGTGATGGTGGGCGCGCTGTGCGAGCGCTTTCGGCTGATGTTCTTCGGCAATCTCTACCAGGACTGGTCGGAATTCGTGCTGGCCGACCTGGGCGTGTTCCGCTACGAGGCCGTGGCCTTCGATGCGGCGTCACGGGCCTTCCAGTCGCGCGCCGATGTCGATGGCTACCTGGCCCTGCAGGCCTGCCGCGCGGCGCTGGATGAGGGCGTGGAGATCGATGCGCTGCTGCAGCAGGTGGCCGGATGCGCCAGCGGCAATGCCTGGCTGGAGCAGCGCCGCGCCAAGGTGCTGCTGCGCATAGGCCAGGCCTGCGAGCGCATGCAGGACTGGGAGCGTGCCGAGCAGGCCTATGCGCAAAGCCGCTACCCCGGCGCCCGCCACCGGCGCATGCGCGTGTACGAGCGCATGGAGCGCTTTGCCGATGCCATGGCGCTGGCCCAGGCCGCCCAGGCCCAGCCCGAGAGCGACGAGGAGCTGCAGCGCGTGGCGCGCATGCTGCCGCGCCTGCGCCGCAGCCTGGGGCAGGGCGCACGCGGGCGTGCGGCGGCGCTGGCGCCCGTGGTGGCGCAGATGCGCATGGACGTGGAGCTGGAGCTGCCGGCGCGGCCCAGCTCCGTCGAGTACGTGCTGCGCGACCACTGGCACAGCGACGCCGCGCCGGTGTTCTACGTGGAGAACGCGCTCATCAACTCGCTGTTCGGCCTGCTGTGCTGGCCGGCCATCTTCGCGCCGCTGCCGGGCGCTTTCTTCCACCCGTTCCAGAGCGGCCCGGCCGACCTGTCGGCGCCCGACTTCGTGCAGCGCCGCGCAGCCTTGTTCGAGGAATGCCTGGCGCATCTGGACGATGGCAGCTGGCGCGAGGTCATCGTGCAGCGCCATGCCGACAAGCAGGGCCTGCAGTCGCCCTTCGTGTTCTGGGGCACGCTGAGCGCGCCCCTGCTGGCGCTGGCGCTGGACTGCATTCCGGCTGCCCACCTCAAGCTGTTCTTTGCGCGGCTGCTGCGCGACGTGCAGGCCAACCGCACGGGCTTTCCCGATCTGGTGCGTTTCTGGCCGGCCGAGCGCCGCTACGAACTGGTCGAGGCCAAGGCCCCCGGCGACAAGCTGCAGGACAACCAGATCCGCTGGCTGCAGTACTGTGCCGAGCACGGCATTCCCGTGCGCGTGTGCCACGTCCAGTGGCGCGGCCAGCCGCTGGGAGAGGCCGCGTGAGCTACACCGTGGCCGTGCGCGCGCTGTGCGAGTTCACGGCACGCGCGGGCGACCTGGACCTGCGCTTCACGCCCGCGCCCAGCGCGCTGGAGGGCATGGCCGGCCACAGCCTGGTGCAGTCGCGCAGGGGCAAGGACTACGAGACCGAGATCAGCCTGGCCGGTGAGTACGGCGACCTGCGCGTGCGCGGCCGTGCCGACGGCTTCGATGCCCAGGCCGGCCAGCTGGAGGAAATCAAGACCTACCGCGGCCAGATCGAGGGCGTGCGCGCCCATCACCGGGCACTGCACTGGGCCCAGGCGCGCATCTATGCCCATCTGCTGTGCCAGGCGCGCGGCCTGCAGCGGCTGCGCGTGGCGCTGGTGTATTTCAACGTGGGCAACTCGGAGGAAACCGTGCTGGTGCAGGAGGAAGACGCGGCCACGCTGCGCGCCTTCTTCGAGCAGCAATGCGCGCTGTTCCTGGACTGGGCGCGCAGCGAGGCCGCCCACCGCACGGCGCGCGAGGCGGCGCTGGCCGCGCTGCGCTTTCCCATGCAGGGCTTTCGCGCGGGCCAGCGCGAGCTGGCCGTGGCCGTCTACCGCGTGGCGCGCGCGCAGCAGGGCGGCCAATGCCTGATGGCGCAGGCGCCCACGGGCATCGGCAAGACGCTGGGCACCATCTTCCCCATGCTCAAGGCCATGCCGGACCAGGGCCTGGACAGGCTGTTCTTCCTCACGGCCAAGGGCACGGGCCATGGCCTGGCGCTGCAGGCGCTGGCCAGCGTGAACCGGCAGATTGCCGAGCAGCACCAGCCACCGCCGCAGGAACCGGCTGCGCCACAACCGCTGCCCTCGCCACCCGCACCACCCGCACCACCCGCAAGGTTGCGCGTGCTCGCCATCCTGGCGCGCGACAAGGCCTGCGAGCATCCCGACAAGGCCTGCCACGGCGACTCCTGCCCGCTGGCGCGCGGCTTCTTCGACCGCCTGCCCGCCGCGCGCGCCGCCGCGCTGCAGCAGGTGCCCTGGGACCCGCCTGCCGTGCGTGCCGTGGCGCTGGCGCACGACATCTGCCCCTACTACCTGGCCCAGGAACTGGTGCGCTGGAGCGACGTGGTCGTGGCCGACTACCACTACTTCTACGACAGCGCCGCAATGCTGTACGCGCTCACCCAGGCCCAGCAATGGAAGGTGGGCGTGCTGGTGGACGAGGCCCACAACCTGCTCGAGCGCGCGCGCCGCATGTACACGGCCGAGCTGTCGCAGTTCGCCCTGGCGGCCGCCCGCAAGTCGGCCACCGGTGCCGTGCGCAAGGCGCTGGACCGGCTCAGCCGCAGCTGGAGCGCGCTGAACAAGGAACAGACCGCCAGCTACCAGGCCCATGAGGAAGTGCCCGCAGGCCTGCTGGGCGCCGTGCAGCGCGCCGTGGCCGCCATCGCCGACGCCAATGCCGACAGCCCCATGCTGCCCGGCGACCCGGTGCTGGACTTCTACTGGGAGGCGCTGCAGTTCATGGCGCTGGCCGAGCAGTTCGGCGGCCATGCGCTGTTCGATGTCCACCTGCTGCCCGGGCGCTCAGGCCCCCGTCGCACACCGGCCTCCACGCTGTGCATACGCTGCGTGGTGCCCGCGCCCCACCTGGCGGCACGCCATGCGGCGGCCCATGCCTCGGTGCTGTTCTCGGGCACGCTGAGCCCGCCGCACTTCTACCGCGACATCCTGGGCCTGCCCGAAGGCACGCACTGGCTGGAGGCCGACTCGCCCTTCCAGGCCGACCAGCTCGATGTGCAGGTGGCCGGCCACATCTCCACGCGCTACCGCGACCGCGACCGTTCGCTGCGGCCCATCGCCGACCTCGTGGCCGCGCAGTACGCGCGCCGGCCCGGCAACTACCTGTGCTTTTTCAGCAGCTTCGACTACCTGCAGCGCGTGGCCGAATGCCTGCAGCGTGCCCATCCCGATCTGCCGGTCTGGCTGCAGACCCCGTCCATGGACGAAGAGGGCCGCGCGGCCTTCCTGGCCCGCTTCACCGAAGCCGGGCAGGGCGTGGGCTTTGCGGTGCTGGGCGGGGCGTTCTCCGAGGGCGTGGACCTGCCCGGCGAGCGCCTCATCGGCGCCTTCGTGGCCACGCTGGGCCTGCCCCAGGTCAATCCCGTGAACGAAGAGATGAAGCGCGCCATGGATCGCCAGTTCGGCGCGGACAAGGGCTATGACTACAGCTACCTCTACCCGGGGCTGCGCAAGGTGGTCCAGGCCGCAGGCCGCGTCATCCGCAGCGAGCACGACCGCGGCGTGGTCTTTCTCATCGACGACCGCTATCGGCGCGGCGAGGTGCAGGCGCTGCTGCCGCGCTGGTGGCGGGTGGAGGGCATGCGATGATCCGGGGCCGCACCAGTCCACGACTGCCATCCCATCCCCATCCAGTCCCCCATCCCGCCCCCATCCAGGAG
>NZ_WUMG01000028.1:0-75353 GCF_009827015.1 Delftia sp. CH05
CCGCTGCCCCCGCTGCCCCCGCTGCCCCCGCTGCACCTGCAGCACCGGCACCCGCGGCCGCCAGCGCCGGTTGGGCTGCCGCCAGTTCCCGCACATTGATGGGCTGATTGCCCGTGGCATCCACCGACTCGGGCAGCTGCGCCAGCAGCGTATAGCTGCGGCTGATGCCGCCGCCTTCGCAGCCGGCCCAGAGCTTGAGCGTCACCACAGGCTCGTCCACTGTGTAGCTGGCCTGCACACGAACGGCCTTGCCCGATGTGGTCGGGCTGACGCGCACACGCGAGGATTCGATGGGCCTGTCACCGGCCAGCAGCTCGGCGCGCACGCAGGAGCTGCCGGCGTCATTTCCGCTATCGGGCTGCAAGCCCACCACCAGGTCGAACGGAGCGCCCAGCACCACGTTGCCCCGGGGACTGCCCAACGACAATGCGGACGCGTTCCAGGCCATGGAGGACAGGGCGACGCCGAGAATGGTGCTACAAATTCTCACATCAGCCTTTCTTTGAACGCTTGCATTTTTGCATAGACACCTGTAGGACACCTCCTCTATGTACATGATCCAAAACAACATTTCTCCTATCAGGAACGTCGGATTGATAGGCGCAGGCATCATGGGGCAAGGCATTGCCCAGCTGGCCGCCCAGGCAGGCGCCGGCGTGCTGCTGCAGGACGCTCGCCCGGGCGCTGCCGCGCAAGCGCAGCAACAGCTGTTTGCGCTGTGGGACCTGCTTGAGAAGAAACAAAAAATAACAAGTGAGCAGGCCGCAGATTGCAAGGCCCGGGTGACGGTGGCGGACGGTCTCGATGCGTTCAGGAACTGCGACCTGGTGATCGAGGCCATCGTCGAGCGCATGGATGCCAAGCAGGCGCTGCTGCGCGAGCTGGAGGCCATCGTTGCGCCCGGGACCCTCATCGCCAGCAATACCTCGGCCCTGTCCATCACCACGCTGGCCACGGCGCTCGAGCACCCGCAGCGCTTTGCCGGCTTTCACTTCTTCAACCCGGCGGCGCTGATGAAGGTGGTGGAGATCGTGCGCGGCCTGGCCACGGACGAGGCCACCTGCGCCACGCTGGCGCAGTTCGCGCGCAGCTTCGGCCACACGCCCGTGCGTGCGCAGGACACGCCGGGCTTCCTGGTCAACCACCTGGGCCGCGGCTATGTGACCGAGGCGCTGCGCATCGTGCAGGAAGGCGTTGCCGACTTCGCCACCATCGACCGCATCCTGCGCGAGCAGGTGGGCTTCAAGCTCGGCCCGTTCGAGCTGATGGATCTCACCGGCCTGGATGTCACCCATGCCGTGATGGAGCACATCTACCACCAGTACTACCAGGAGCCGCGCTACCGCCCCAGCCCCATTGCCGCGCAGCGCGTGGCGGCCGGCCTGCTGGGCCGCAAGACCGGCCAGGGCTTTTACCGCTATGCCGAAGGCCGCGCCGAGCAGCCTGCCGAGCCTGCCGTGCCGCAGGTGCAGACGCTGCCACCGGTCTGGGTGTCGGCACGCGCGGCCCGGCGCAACGAGATCTACCAGTTGCTCAAGAGCCTGGGCGCGCGCATTGAAACCGCGCAGGCACCGACCGAGCAGGCCTTGATCCTGGTGGCGCCGCTGGGCCTGGACGTGACCACGGTGGCTGCCGTGGAGCGGCTGGACTGCACGCGCACCATGGGCATCGACATGCTGATCGCCGACGCCGACACGCGCCGCCGCGTGCTGGCCACCACGCCGGCCACGCGCACCGACATTCGCGACGCCGCCCATGCGCTTTTTGCCAGCGACGGCAAGGCCGTGAGCGTGATCCGCGACAGCGGCGGCTTCGTCACGCAGCGCGTGGTGGGCTCCATCGTCAACATCGCCAGCGACATCTGCCAGCAGGGCATCGGCAGCCCGGCCGACCTGGAAAAGGCCGTGACCCTGGGCCTGGGCTATCCCATGGGCCCGCTGGCCATGGGCGACCGCTGGGGCCCCACCAACATGCTGGAGGTCCTGTTCAACCTGCAGACCGTCTACGGCGATCCGCGCTACCGCCCCAGCCCCTGGCTGCGCCGCCGTGGCGCGCTGGGGCTGAGCCTCACGCACGAGGAGCCATAAGCCCTGCAAAGCCGGCGACCCGACGCACGACGGGTCGCCTTTTTTTCGCCGCCCTGCCCCGTTTTCGGCAGGCCCAGACACCGAAGTGACAGGCCCGCCGGCGGCATGCTGCGCCGCGGCGGTCCCACACGCGACAATGTGACCGTCATCAGTCACGCAAAAGACAGGCCATGGACGACCCGATTCTTACCATCGAAGAACGTGAAGCGATAAATTCCGGTCGCTGGTTTTCATCACTTTCTCCATCGCTTCGGCACGACATTCTTCGATGCGCTTACGTCAAACGGTTCAAAGATGGCACGCTCATCTGCGCACGCGGAGAACCGCCCGAGGAATGGATCGCCTGCGCCCGGGGTGCGGTGCGCGTGAGCTCGACCTCGATCACGGGCAAGCAGATCACGCTGGACTACGTGGAGCCGGGCATCTGGTTCGGCGACGTGGCCATCTTGGATGGGGACAAGCGCACGCACGATGCCTATGCGCACGGCGAGACCACGCTGCTGTGCGTGTCCAAGACCGACTTCAAGAAAATCCTGTCCATGCATGTGGAGTTCTCGGAAGCCATGCTGCGCCTGCATGCACGGCGCATCCGCCAGCTCTACGGCCTGGTCGAGGACCTCAACACCCTGCCGCTGCGCGCGCGCCTGGCCAAGCAGCTGCTGCACCTGGTGCGCAGCTATGGCGTGACCAGCCTGTCGGATGGCAGCGAGATCCGCATCGGCCTGCACCTGGCGCAGGAGGAACTGGCGCAGTTGCTGGGCGCCTCGCGCCAGCGCGTGAACCAGGAACTCAAGGCCATGGAGCGCGAGAACGCCATCCGCATCGAGCCGGGCGGCCTGGTGGTCTGCGACCGCGACACGCTGCTGCGCATCGCCGCGCCCGACGCCTGAGCCTGCGCGGCTCGCGCCGCGCCCCCTCCCCTTTTCTTGCACCGACCGGACGCTCTCGCCGGCCGGTGCCTTGCCGCGCCCGTGCTGCGCGGCTGTTCCCGTTTGTTGAACCGATTCTCGAACCGATCACAGGACTGACTGCCCCATGAGCACTTTCGACCATTTCGTAGGCACACGCGCCGTCTCCGACCAGCACGCATTCGACGTGCCCGCGCTCACCGCCTGGATGCAGGGCCATGTGCAGGGCTTTGCCGGCCCGCTGCAGGTGGAGATGTTCAAGGGCGGCCAGTCCAATCCCACCTACAAGCTGATCACCCCGGGACGCAGCTACGTGATGCGCTCCAAGCCCGGCCCCGTGACCAAGCTGCTGCCCTCGGCCCATGCCATCGAGCGCGAGTTCCGCGTGATGAAGGGCCTGGCCGGCACCGACGTGCCCGTGCCCCACATGTATGCGCTGTGCGAGGACGAGTCCATCATCGGCCGCGCCTTCTACATCATGGAGTGCATGGAAGGCCGCGTGCTCTGGGACCAGTCCCTGCCCGGCATGGAGCCGGCCCAGCGCGCCGCCATCTACGACGAGATGAACCGCGTGATCTCGGCCCTGCACACCGTGGACTTCGCGGCCCAGGGCCTGGCCGACTACGGCAAGAGCGGCAACTACTTCGAGCGCCAGATCGGCCGCTGGAGCAAGCAGTACGTGGCCTCGGTCACCCAGCCCATCCCCGAGATGGACCAGCTCATGCAATGGCTGCCCGCCCACATGCCGGCCAGCGCGCTGGATGCCTCGCGCGTGTCCATCGTGCACGGCGACTTCCGCCTGGACAACCTCATGTTCCACCCCACCGAGCCGCGCGTCATCGCCGTGCTGGACTGGGAGCTGTCCACCCTGGGCCACCCGCTGGCCGACTTCAGCTACCACTGCATGAGCTGGCACATCCCCGCCACGCTGGGCCGGGGCATCGCAGGCAAGGACCTGGCGGCCCTGGGCATTCCGGGCGAAGAGGAATACATCCGCCGCTACTGCGAGCGCACGGGCCTCAAGGACGTGGACACGCTGCGCGCCGACTGGAACTTCTACATGGCCTACAACATGTTCCGCATCGCGGCCATCCTGCAGGGCATCGCCAAGCGCGTGGAGGCCGGCACGGCCTCCAGCGCCCAGGCCAAGGCCTCCGGCGACACCGCCCGGCCCATGGCCGAGCTGGCCTGGTCCTTCGCCCAGCGCAGCTGAGCCATCCAGACCAGCCCCCAACACTCACCGATCACCCCGTTTCCACCACAAGCGACAAGCCAAGAGAAGGAGCGCATCCATGGACTTTGAATATTCGCCCAAGACCAAGGACCTGCAGGAACGCCTGCTGAAGTTCATGGACGAGCACATCTATCCCGGCGAAAAGGACTATGCCGCCGAGATGGAAGCCAACACCGCCGCAGGCAAGCGCTGGACGCCGCTGCAGACCATCGAGAAGCTCAAGGTCAAGGCCCGGGAGCAAGGCCTGTGGAACCTGTTCCTGCCCGTGGACAGCGCCGAGGCCGCAGGCTACAAGGGCGGCGGCCTGACCAACCAGGAATACGCGCCGCTGGCCGAGATCATGGGCCGCGTGCCATGGTCCAGCGAGGTGTTCAACTGCTCTGCGCCCGACACCGGCAACATGGAGACCATTGCGCGCTACGGCAGCACCGAACTCAAGGAGCGCTGGCTCAAGCCGCTGCTGGACGGCAAGATCCGCTCGGCCTTCGCCATGACCGAGCCCGAGGTGGCCTCCTCCGACGCCACCAACATCTGCACCCGCATCGAGCGCCAGGGCGACGAGTACGTGATCAACGGCCACAAGTGGTGGATCTCGGGTGCCGGCGATCCGCGCTGCCAGGTCTTCATCACCATGGGCAAGACCGACCCCGATGCGCCCAAGCACTCGCAGCAAAGCATGATCATCGTGCCCGGCGACGCGCCCGGCATCCGCATCGTGCGCCCGCTCAACGTCATGGGCTATGACGATGCGCCGCACGGCCACATGGAGATGTACTTCGAGAACGTGCGCGTGCCCGTGGGCAACATCCTGCTGGGCGAGGGCCGTGGCTTCGAGATCGCCCAGGGCCGCCTTGGCCCCGGCCGCATCCACCACTGCATGCGCCTGATCGGCCTGGCCGAGCGCGCGCTGGAGCTGATGTGCAAGCGCGCCAGCTCGCGCATCGCCTTCGGCAAGAGCGTGGCGCAGCAGACCGTGACGCAGGAACGCATCGCCGAGGCACGCTGCCGCATCGACATGGCGCGCCTGCTCACGCTCAAGGCCGCCTGGCTGATGGACATCGCCGGCAACAAGGTGGCACGCAGCGAGATCGCCATGATCAAGGTGGTGGCCCCCAGCATGGCCTGCCAGGTCATCGACTGGGCCATGCAGGTGCACGGCGGCGGCGGCATGAGCGACGACTTCCCGCTGGCCAGCGCCTACGCCCACGCGCGCACGCTGCGCTTTGCCGACGGCCCGGACGAAGTGCACCGCAACGCCATCGCCAAGTGGGAGCTGGGCAAGTACGGCGCCTACGGCAAGGATGCCGGCGTGCCCATCACGCGCGGCAGCTGAGCAGGCTTCAAGCCTGAGGCCTCAGGCCGCACACCCGGCAGGACCGGGTGGCGGCCCTGGCCCTTCCCTCTCAGCCAGGTGGCAATGCCTCCTGGCTTTTTTGTGCCTGCCTTTCCGGCATTTCAGCGCCCATGGCAGGCGCCTCCCACCCCCCGCCCAGCGCGCGGTACAGCGCCACGCGCGCCTGCAGCTGCAGCAGGCGCTGCAGCACGGCCTCGTCCTGGGCCGCGTACAGCGTGGTCTGGGCCTGCAGCAGGGACAGCAGGCTTTCCGCCCCGGCCTTGTACCGCAGCTCGGCCAGCGACACGGCCTGGCGGGCCTGGGCCAGCACCTCGGCCTGGGCCTCGGCCTGGGCCTTGAGGCCGTGGACGGCGTTGAGCGCCAGGTCCACATCGCCATAGGCCGCGACGATGGACTTGTAATAGCCGGCCAGCAGCTCCTCGCGCCGGGCCTGGGCGCCATCGCGCTCGGCCACCAGACGACCGCCGTCGAAGATGGGGCCGGCCAGTCCGGCCAGCAGCGAATAGACCGGCTCGCGCAGCCAGTCGCTGGCGCGCCCAGCGCTGGTGCCTGCACTGCCCGTGAGGGTCAGCCGGGGCCACAGCGCCGCGCGGGCCGCCTGCAGGTTGGCGCTGGCGGCGGTCAGTTGCGCCTCAGCACTGGCAATGTCAGGGCGGCGCTGCAGCAGCTGCGTGGGCAGGCCTGCGCCGATCTCGGGCAGCTGCAGGGCCTGCAGCGAATCCGTGGCCAGCGCGGGGCGGCGGGCCTGGCCCAGCAGCACGGCCAGCGTGGCATCGGCATCCTCGCCCTGGCGGCGCAGCGTGGCCAGGGCCTGGCGCTGGCTGGCCACCAGGCCGCGCTGCTGGGCCAGCTCCAGCTGGGTGGCGGCGCCTGCGCGCGCGCGGGACTCCACCAGGCCCAGCAGCCGCTCGGCATTGGCCACGTTGCGCGCCGCAATGGCCTGGCGCTCACGCAGTGCCACGGCCTGCAGCCAGCCATGGGCCACCTGGGCGGTGACCGTGAGGCGCACCGTGTCCTGGTCGAACCGGCTGGCCTGCCAGGCCGCCGCCGCCGCATCGCGCGTGGCGCGGTTGCGGCCCCAGAAGTCCACCTCATACGAGGCCGTCAGCGCAGCGCCGTAGACGCTGGCCTGCCCGCCCGCCACCTGTGCATGGTTCATGCGCTGGGCGCGCAGCTCGCCGCTGAGCGACGGCAGCAGCGCCGCGCCTGCCTGGCGCGTGGCCGCCTCGGCCTGGCGCACGCGGGCCATGGCGGCAGCCATGTCCAGGCTCTGGTCCTGGGCGGCCTGCACCATGCCGCCCAGCTCCGCACTGCCAAAAGCCTGCCACCACTGCGGTGAAACAGAGGCAGGGACGGCTTCGCCCTGCTGCTTCCACGAAGCGGCCAGCGCAGGCGCTGTCCTGTCCGGCACCGTCTGCTGCGCGGCGCAGCCGCCCAGGGCAAGCAGCGCGAGAGCGATGCAGCCCAGGCGCGCATTTCCCAGCGTCTTGTCGTTCATGTCTTTCATCTCACTCTCCCGCCAGCGCGCGCACCGGGTCCAGCCGCGCCGCCGTCTTGGCCGGCATGTAGCCGAACACCAGGCCCGTCACCACGGCGCATGCAAAGGCGCCCAGCATGGCGCGCACCGAAAACACCACGGGCACGCCCGCCACGATGAGCACCACGCCCACGGCCAGGCCGGCCAGCAGGCCCACCGTGCCGCCCACGAAGGTGACCAGGCTGGCCTCGGTCAGGAACTGGCGCAGGATGTCGCGCTGGCGCGCGCCCGTGGCCATGCGGATGCCGATCTCGCGCGTGCGCTCGCGCACCGTCATCAGCATCACGTTCATCACGCCGATGCCGCCCACCACCAGGGAGACGGCGGCAATCAGGCCCAGCATCACCGCCATGCTCTGGCGCGTGGCCGCCTCGGCCTGGATGCGCGCGGCCGCGTTGCCGATGCCGAAGTCCTCGCGCCCGCCGTGGCGCGCCAGCAGCAGCTTGCGCATGGCCTCCTCCGCCTCGTGCACCACGTCGGAGGACATGGCCTCGATCACCACATAGTCGGGCTGGGTCTGCGACTGGTAGACGCGCGCCCGGCCCGAGCGGTAGGGAATGAAGACCATGTCGTCATAGTTCTGCGCGCCCGAGTCCGCGCCGCGCTCGCTCATCACGCCGATGACCTCGAAGGCCGATGTACCGATGATCAGTTGGCGCCCCAGCGGGTTGGGCGTGTCGGGGAAGAAATGCTGGTGCGCCTTGTGGCCCAGGACCACCAGGGGCGCCAGGTCGCGGTCCTCGGCCTCGGTGTAGTAGCGGCCCTGGGCCACCTTCCAGTGGTGCACCAGGGGCATCTCCTCGCTGGCCGCGAAGACGTAGATCTGCTTGTCGGCCTTGCCGTAGCGCACGGTGATGGGGTCGCCGATCACGGGCATGACGCGCCGTATCTCGGGCAGCTCGCGCACGGCGGCCAGGTCTTCCTCGGTCATCTGCCCGGCCGGCCCGCCCGTGGCCGGCGGCTTGCTGCCCATGTAGAGGATGGCCGTGCCCATGGTCCCCATCTGCTCGACCACCTTGCGCCGCGCGCCCTCGCCAATGGCCAGCATCACGATGACCGAGGCCACGCCGATGACGATGCCCAGCAAGGTCAGGCTGGTGCGCACGCGGTTCATGCGCATGCCGCGCCAGGCGCTGCGCGCGGCCTCGAACAGCTCGGCCAGCCAGGGCGCGCCGGCGCTGCCGCGCTGCGGCGTGAGCGGCAGGGCAGCGGCGCCCGCATTCGCCGCATTTGCCGCATTCACCGCGTTGGCGGCATCGTCGCGCCGGCTGTCGCTGGTGATGCGGCCGTCGCTGATCTCGATCACGCGGCGCGCCTGGGAGGCCACCGCGCGGTCGTGGGTGATGAGGATGATGGTGTGGCCCGCATCGGCCAGCTCGCGCAGCAGGGCCATGACCTCGGCGCCGCTGTGCGAGTCCAGCGCGCCCGTGGGCTCGTCGGCCAGGATGATCTGGCCGCCGTTCATCAGCGCACGCGCAATCGACACGCGCTGCTGCTGCCCGCCCGACAGCTGGTTGGGCCGGTTGCCCAGGCGCGAGCCCAGGCCCAGGCGCTCCAGCAGCGCACGTGCGCGCCGCACGCGCTCTTCCTTGGGCAGGCCCGCGTAGATGGCAGGCATTTCCACGTTCTCGCTGGCGCTTTCGCTGGCGATCAGGTGGTAGCCCTGGAAGACGAAGCCGAAGGCCTCCCGCCGCAGCCAGGCCAGCGCATCCGAGTCCAGCGTGGCCACGTCCTGGCCCTGGAAGTGGTAGCTGCCCTCGCTGGGCCGGTCCAGGCAGCCCAGGATGTTCATCAGCGTGGACTTGCCCGAGCCCGAGCTGCCCACCACGGCCACGAACTCGCCCGCGCGTATCTCCAGGTCGATGCCGTGCAGCACGGTGACGGCGGGCTGGCCGCTGTCGCCGCCGCCGTAGTGCTTGGTGATGCCGCGCAGCTCTATCAGCGGTGCGGTCAGCGGCGCGCCGGCCTGCATGCCCTGCGCCATCACCATTGCAGCCACCGCGGGCCACGGTCCAGAGGCGTCTCGCCGACGATGACGCGCTCGCCTTCCTGCAGGCCCTCCAGCACCTCGGCCTGGTGGCGGCTGCGCACGCCCAGGCGCACGGTGCGCTGCTCGGGCTGGCCCTTGGCGTCCAGCACGCGCACGGTCTGCGTGCTGCCGGCCTTCTCGGCCTTCTCTGCCTTTTCCGCCTTGTCAGTCGTTCCCGCCTTGTCGGCCACGGCCATCAGCGGCACGGTGAGTGCCTGCGCGGCCTGGCCGGTGACGAAGACCACCTGGGCCGTCATCTGGGGCATCAGCTCGGCGTCCTCGTTGTCCACATCGAACAGCACGGTATAGGCCACGGCCTTGGTGGCGGGCGCAGGCGCCTGGCCCGCATTGCCGCCGGCCGGCGCCTGGCTGGTAGAGGGCGAAGGCAGCACCTGGCGCACCTTGCTGGACCAGCGCCGGGGCCTGGCCTGGTCGGCGCCGCCCAGCGTGGTGAAGTACACCGGCATGTCGTCGCGCACGCGGCGCACGTCGGCCTCGGACACTTCGGTCCACACCGTCATGGCCGACAGGTCGGCAATGCGCAGGATGTTGGGCGTCTGGTAGGTGGCGTTCAGCGTCTGGCCCTCGCGCGCCTCCACCGACACCACGGTGCCCGCCATGGGCGCGTAGATGCGCGTATAGCCCAGGCGCGCCTCGTCGGCCTTGAGCGTGGCCTGGGTCTGGTCGATCTGGGCCTTCAGATGCTCCATGCGGGCACCGGCGGCGGCCAGGTTGGCTTCTGCGGTCTGCAGGTCTTCCTCGCGCGTGGCCCCGTCGCGGGCCAGCTGGCGCTGGCGCGTGAGCTGCTGCTCGGCCAGCTTGCGCAGCGCCTGCTGCTCGGCCAGTTGGGCGCGCAGGCCCGCCAGCGAGGCACGCCCCGCATCCACCGTGGCGCGCTGCACGCTGGGGTCGATCTCCACCAGCAGTGCGCCCTTCTCCACCTGGGCGCCGGGCTCCACGCGCAGCCGGGTGACCTGGCCCGACACCTGGGCGCCCACGTCCACATAGCGGCGCGGCTGCAGCGTGCCGATGGCCGTGACGGTGGACTCGATATCGGTGCGCGCCACGGTCTCGGTCTGGTAGGCCACGGCAGGCCGGCTGGACCACCAGGCGGCCGCGCCCCCGGCCGCCGCCAACAGGACCACCGCCACGGCGATGGCTTTCCAGCGTTGCTGCGTGCGCGTCATGCTTGCCTCCCGACCACACACACCCCGAACTGGAACGAAAGCAGGAAACTCATCTGAAAAACCCCGTAGTACCGAAACTGAAAACAATCCACGCCAAATCCGCCACGGCAAGCACGCCAGCCAACCAGGCCAGCCGCGCCGCCCAGCGCGCATGGGCGCTGATCAGGGCCACGGCCATCAGCGCGCCGGCGGACACAAAGCCCAGCCAGGCCACCGTGCCCACCGTGCCGCCCCAGCCCGAAAGAACGGGCACAAGGGCCAGCGCCAGCAGCGCCGTGCCCAGGCCGCGCAACTGCGGGCCACGGCGGGCCGGCAGCTCGCGTGCGCCGGTCAATTGTTCGTAGTGGCGGTCCATGGCAAAGGCCAGGGCCGCCATGCCTGCAAAGGCCAGGGCCAGTGCGGCCAGGGATGCGTGCAACGTGCTCATGCCTGCACCTCCGAGGGGCCGGCCACGGCGGCCTGCCCCTTGGCCGTCCTTGCCTTGGCGGCGGCACCCGCGCCGCGCCGCGCCAGCCAGCGCCAGGCCCAGGCGGCCGCCAGCCCCGTGGCCAGGCAGAACAGCTCCACCCCGGCGCTTTCCCAGTCGCCCTCCAGCATGTGGGCCCACAGCGGCTCGCCCACGGTGATCCAGTTGAGCAGCGGCAGCAGCAGGCACAGCATGGCCAGCAGGCCCATCTGCTGGCGCCAGGCCGTGGCTGGCGCGCAGGCCAGCGCATGGATCAGCGCCAGGCCCCACAGCCCGAAGAACACGGCCAGCTCCCAGTCATCGCGGTGCGCCAGGCCCACGGGCACCAGGCGGTTGGCCCACAGGTAGCCGATGCAGCCCAGGCCCAGCCCGGCGATGGCCGCCACGTTCAGGCCCTCAATCAGCCGGTACACGCGCGCCGTGGCGCTGCCGAACTCGCCCTGGTGGCGGCTGCGGCGCTTGACCATGAAGAGGATGGCGCCCGTGGCCATCATGGCCGCGCCCGCCAGGCCGCACAGAAAGTACAGCCACTTCATGGCCAGCCCGCCGAACTTGACCATGTGCAGCCCGCCCATGACCGCCTGGGCCAGCGAGGGGGTGCCGCCGTCGGCGCCGCCGGGCAGGCGCACCTGCAGCACCTCGCCCGTGGCGGCCGAGAACATGGCCATGCCCGAATTGGGGCTCAGGCGCTGATGCGCACGGTCATCGCTGTTCCAGCCGTAGACGCCGATGCGTGCCGATGCATCGCCGGGATGGTCGATGACCACCGCGCGCACCGCCTGGCCCATCAGCTCCTGGCCGCGCCGTGCAAAGGGCTCCAGATCGGGCACCGCCAGGGGCTTGCCGGACAGCGCAGGCGGCCCGGCCTCGTTCATGTCGGCGATGAAGGCCGTACGGGCGGCTTGGTCCGTGCCATAGACCGTCCAGACGCCAACGGGCATGAAGCTCAGGCTGGAGATGGCGATGCCGGTATAGGCAATCATGAACTGGAAGGGCAGCGTCAGCACCGCCACGGCGTTGTGCGCGTCCAGCCAGCTGCGCTGGCCCTTGCGTGCGCGAAAGGTGAAGAAGTCCTTGAAGATGCGCTTGTGCGTGACCACGCCGCTGACCAGGGCCACCAGCATGGCCATGGCGGCAATGCCTATCACCCACAGCCCCACCTGCCCTGCATGCAGTTCATAGTGGAAGTCCACGAAATGGTTGCCGCCCATGGTGGCGCGCGCAGCGCCGTGGCCGTGGCCGGCCCCCATTTCCTCGCCCGTGGCGGTGTCCAGCTCGGCATCGGCGTACTGGCGGTTGGCGTCGAACCAGTAGACACGCAGGTCGCCACCGCCCTTGTCGTCGGACGGCCAGATCTCCCACATCTGCGCGCCCTGGTGGTGCTTTTGCATGTAGGCCGCGCCCCAGGCCAGGCGCTGGCCCAGGTCCGCACCCTGCCCGGCCGGCGCGGCGGCGCGCGCTGCCGCCTCGGCCGCCTCCTCGGCATGGTGCTCGGGCGTCATCCAGTGCGTGATGGCTTCCTGGAACACGGCCAGCGAACCCGTGAGGAACACCGCGAACAGCAGCCACGAAAACCACAGCCCGCACCAGGTATGCAGCCAGGCCTGGGCCTGGCGGAAACCGCCCGTGGCAGCGCCGCTGCCGGGGACCTTGCTGATCTGCGCCTTGGCCATCTCAGCCTCCCGCGCCATTGCGCGCCAGCAGCAGCGCGGCGCCGCCCATCAGCGCCGCAGGCACCAGCAACCCCAGCCAGACCCGGCCCGCCGAAACCGGCGAGAACGCCCAGATCACCGCCAGCGCGTGCAGCGCAAAGCTCCACTGCATGCCGGCGATCACGGCATCGACACGCGCGCCGGGCAGCGCAGCGGCCAGGAAGGCCGCCAGCGCGCTGGCCAGCGCATAGCCGCCGAAGACGGCGGCCAGCAGGCGGGACAGGACAAGCAGGCCCGGATGGACGGGCCTGTCGGCCTGGGTGATATCTGCAGGATCAGCGGGTTGGGATTGGGGCATGTAATGGGTATTCGGATAAGCACAGGAACGCACGAATGCGTGCAAACAAGGGGCCAAAACGGATGCCGTGATGCGGCGGCCTCAAGGCCCTCCTCATACATGACAAACGAGATCGAAAAAAAGGCCAGCCGCAATGGTTTTCGCCATTGCGGCCAGTGGCCTGGGTCGGACTGGGGTGGGCCCTCCTGGACCCCGCCCCGGCCCTCAGAAGGTGCCGCGCAGCGTCAGCACCGCATTGCGCGGCTTTCCATAGAAATTGCCGCCGCTCGCATAGCCCACGGTCTGGTAGTACGTCTTGTCAAAGATATTGTTGAGATTCAGGGAAACCGTCCAGCGCGGATCGATCCGGTACTGCACCATCGCATTGATGACCGAATAGCCGCCCTGGGTGAAGTTGTAGCGGCCGACTTCATTCCAGTCGGCGTCATACAGCGTATCGCGCACATGGTGCTTGCTCTGGATATGGGCGCTGCCGCCAATCTTCCAGCGCGACAGCTCGCCCGGCAGCACATAGGCCGTGGACAGCTTGAGCAGATGGCGCGGCGTGATGCTGCTGTAGGGCGCATCCTCGGTCTTGTCGCGCGTGGTGGTGTAGGTGTAGCCGGCCGCGATCTGCCAGCCCGGGCGCAGCTCGCCGCCGATCTCGGCGTCAAAGCCGCGGCTGGTCACCTTGCCCTGCGGCAGAAAGCAGCAATTGCCCGACCATTCCTCGTGATTGCTCGGATAGCGCGTATCCGTCACCGCCGTGCCCGTGCGCACCACGTTGAAAAGGCTGAATGTGGCATTGAGCCGGCCATCGGCCAATTCGCCCTTGAAACCGGCCTCATAGCTCTTGCCCTTGACCGGGTCCAGCGAATTGCCCGGAGGAGGCCCCGACTTGGACAGCGCCTGCGGCTTGAGAATCGAGGAATAGCTCAGATACGCCGACCATTGGTTGTTCAGGTCATAGATCACCCCGCCATACGGCGTGAACTTGGCCGGCTCGGAAAAGCGGCTGCCCGATGCCAATTCCCACTGGCCCGCCGCATTCAGCGACTCATAGACCTGGTTGAAGCGGTACTTGGCATAGCGCGCGCCCACGATCACATGCAGGCGGTCCGTCGGATGCAGGCGCAATACGCCATAGCCGCCCGACTGGTCCTGGCCCCAGGGGTTGTAGCGGCGCGAGATCTCGCCGGCCGGCGCGGGGCGCCAGGCGCCGGGGTTGTGGACATCGATGGGCTCCACGCCCGTGGCATCGGTGGAATAGCCCACGTTCCAGAAGCTCTCCACCTTCTGCCGGTCCATGCCCAGCAGGATTTCGTGCGTGCGCCCGCCCAGGTCGAAGCTGCCGGCCAGGCTGGCGTCCAGCACGGTCTGCCGGTTCTCGTAGAGGTAGTGGCCGCCGCCGTTCCAGTTCACGCCCAGGCCGGTTGCGGGGTCCAGTGCGCCGTAGCCGAACACCGTGGAGCCGTCATAGCTGGACTTGCTGCGGGTCAGGTTGAGCTTGCCCTTCCAGCGCGCGGAAAAGCGGTGCTCCAGCGCGCCGAACAGCTCGCTGTTGTCCTTGCGGCCCGTGGCCCAGGGCTGGGTGAAGCTGGTGTGGCGCGGCAGGCCGATATCGCTGCCGTCGCTGTAGCGCGGCACGTCGCCGCCGCCATCGCCGCGCGTGCGGATCTTGCTGCGGCTCATGCCCACGGTCAGCAGGGTGTCTGGCGTCAGGTCCGCCTCGACCACGCCGTAGAACTGGGGAGCGCGCGTGTGCTTGATGTCCACGAACTGGTCCGTGTCCTGGTAGGACAGCACGGCCCGGCCGCGCACCCGGCCATCGAGGGCCAGCGGCCCCGTGGCATCCACCATGGTCTGGTAGTTGTTCCAGCTGCCGATGGACTGCTGCACCACGAAGCGCGGCTCGGCCAGCGGCTTCTTGCGCACGATGTTGATGATGCCGCCCGGATCGCCCACGCCGCCCAGCAGGCCCGAGGCGCCGCGCATCACCTCCACGCGGTCGTAGAAGTCCATGCTCTGGTTGACGCTGTAGGTGTACTGGGCGATGTTCAGCGGCGCGCCGCCGTCGATCTGCATGCTGTCGATCTGGAAGCCGCGCGAATAGAAATAGGTGGAGTCGAAATTGATCTGGCTGGTGGTGATGCCGGGCGTGGCGGCCAGCGCGTCGCGGATGTCGGTCATGCGGCGGTCGTCGAGCTGCTGGCGCGTGATCACCGACACCGATTGCGGGATCTCGCGGAACGACTGGTCCGTCTTGGAGGCGATGCTGGTCACGCGGCTGGTGTACGAGCCCGTGCCCTCGGTCGTGCCGTCGATGGCCCGGCGCGCGCTCACCCGCACTTCGGCCAGCGTCTTTTCGATGGCGGCGACGGGCTGCACGGTCAGCGTGCCCTCTTGCACATGGCCCTGCAGGCCGCTGCCGGCCAGCAAATCATCCAGCGCCTGGCGCAGCGGCAGCTCGCCCCGTACCGCCGGCGCCTGCCGCTGGGCGGCCAGCGAGGGCGTGAACACCAGTTGCAGCCCGGCCTGCCGCGCGAACTGGTCCAGCGCGCTGGCCAGCGGCTGCGCCGCTATGTCGAAGCGCAGCGTCTGTGCGGCCGGCTGGGCCAGCGCCGCCTGCAGCGGCATGGCCAGGCCCAGGCAGAGCACGGCATGGGCCAGCGGATGGAGGGCGGCGCGGCAGGCGCCCGAAGAAGGGAAAAGCGGATGCATGGAAATCGTCCTTGGCAGTGATGGAAGGGACCCACAGGGATCACTGCCATGACGACTGGCCAGGAAAACTCCTGAAAAATAATGTGCGCCCCGCTGCCGTGCGCATGCAGTTGCTCTTGCCACCATCACGCCTCAGCCCGCCGTGGCCACCAGCAGGCCGCCATCGGCCTGCCTGCGCACCTGCACCGGCAGCGCATGGGGCAGCGCCCGCACCCAGGCATGGGCCGTGGCGATGCGCACGCGCCCGCTCAGCGGCAGGCGCGCGGCCTCGGGCGTGGCCTGCAGGTCGAACGGCGCATAGCGTGACAGCCGCGCCAGGGCCTCGCCCAGCGTGGCATCGGCAAACACCAGCTCGCCATGCCGCCAGGAGGCTGCCTGCCCGGCATCGCCCCGGGTCTGCGTGGCCACCGTGCCTTCCATGCGCAGGCCCTGGCCTGCAGACAATTCATAGAAGCGCCCGCCATCCGCGTCGGATTGCACGCGCACACGCCCCGACTCCACCTGCACCGTGACCCGCTCCTGCCCCTGGGCGCCCGTGGCCAGTTCCACGCCGAAGCGCGTGCCCAGCACGGTGACGCGCACGCCGCCGGCCTGCACGGTGAAGGGCCGGTCCTCGTCCCGCTCCACCTCGAAGAAGGCCGCGCCCTGTGTCAGCTGCACCACGCGCCGCGTGGCGAAATACTCCACCTGCGCGCTGCTGAGCGCGTCCAGCAGCAGGCTGGAGCCATCGGGCAGGCCATGGCGCACCTGCTGGCCGCGCAGGCTGGACCAGCCGGCCTGCCACTGCACATGCGTGTCGCGGTAGTGCCGCCATTGCTGCCAGCCCAGGCTGCCGCCCAGGCCGAAACCGGCCACGCCCAGCAGCGCGGCCAGGCTGCGCCGCCGACCCGCATGTCGTGCAACGGCGCTGCCGGGCCGCGTACCGCGCCAGCGGTGCAGCGCATCCTCTATGCAGGCACTGGCCTGGATCAGGTCGCGCTCCACGGTGTTGAGGCTGACGCCCAGGCGCTCGGCAATCTCGGGCTGGCGCTCGCCCTGCACGCGGTGGGCGATGAAGGCGGCGCGGCAGCGCTCGGGCAGGCTGTGCAAGGCGGACTCCAGCACGGCCAGCGCCTGGCGGTACATGACGGAATCGGCCACATCGGGCGCATGGCTGGGCGCCAGTTGTTCATGGACTGCCGCCTCGCCCAGGTAGCGGGCATGGCGCTGGCGGCGGCGGTGCGCATCCAGCGCCATGTGCTGGGCCATCACGGCCAGATAGGCCGCGGCGTCGCGCGGCAACTGGGCCGGATTCGCGGCCCCGGCCAGGTCTGCGGCCTCGGCCGGGGCGCTGCGCGCGTGTTCCGCCAGCCGCAGCCAGGTGTCGTGCACCAGGTCGCCCGCCTCCTCGCGGCTGCCCGTGCTGCGCGTGGCGGCACGCACCAGGTCGGCATAGGCCCGGTCAAAGCCGGAAAGCAGAGCGCGGGTGAAGGAGGCGGACAAATCCATGGGGCTGGATCATAACCGCGCAAAGAAGAATCATTCTCAATAAAAGCAATGCATGCCGGGCTCTTTCAGCGGTTCCTGGGCCATCCCTGAAAGGGCGCGATCGCAAGGTGCAACGGGCCGCGAAGCGACTTAGCGCACGCCGCACGCGCTATCATCCGCACCGGCCCCCTGTCACGGGGCCGGTGCTTCAAAACACCTTCACCACACAGCGGCTGAGCCTTCCCGAAAGAAGGCCTCGTCACGTCTGAACACCTGGCAAGTGGGCTCCCGCCCGCTCGTCCCAACGGTTACGGGCGGGATGGGGCTGTCCGCAAGGCTGCCCGCACGTCTGTGTGCGTGTTTTGAACATCCCGTCCACCTTTTCCGTGCTTCAAAACGCGGAATTGGCGGTTTCAAATCTCACACAGGAGTACGGAACMATGAACGCCGTTTCTCTCGCACTCGCCTGCACGCCCTCTTTTGGCGCCGCCCTTTCCACACGGAGGGCCCAGGCATGACCCCCGCCCAGCCCTCCCCCACCACAGACAGCCACAGCACCCGGCAGCTGTCCAACGCCCTCACCCAGGTGGACCATCTAGTGCAGCAAGGCTGTGCAGAGATTTCCTCCATCGCCCAGCTCGCCCTGGCATGGCTGGAGACGCCCAAGGGCCATCGCCACATGGACGTGGTGGCCCGCGCCCTGCAAAGCATCCGCGACAGCGCCGAGACACTGGCCGACTACGCAGGGACCGAGGCCCAGGCCATGGGCTGCGGATTCGAAGACGCGGCCGAGATGCGCCGCGCCGAAGCGGCCGAGGCAGCCGCCAAAGCCATGGCGCAACTGCTCGGATGCCGCACCCATGAGCCGGTGCGCCCGCAGGGCTGAGGCATGGCCATGGACAAGGACATCCCCAGAACACAACCCCCCAGCCTGCACCAGTTGACCAGCGCCATCACCGAGATCCACAGCAGCGTGCAGGAAAACTGCACCGAGATCTCGGCCCTGGCGCAACTGGCCCTGGCGGCAGTGCATGCACCGCAGGAGCACCACAGCCAGCAGGCCCTGGCCCATGCGCTGCGCGCCATCCGCGACAGCGCCGACCTGCTGGCCGGCCATGTGAAGGTGGAGGCCCGGCGCGTGGTGTAGCCCCCATCCGCCGCCTACCCCGCAATGGCTCTGCAAGGGCTGCTGGCTCCGCAATGGGCGCCAGCGGCCCGCACCGCCGTCCTCGGCTGCTGCCGCGCCAACTCCACCCCATCCTCACAGGGAAAGCTTCACCACTTGTAGTTCAGCACCGCCATGGCCTGGCGCGGCGTGCCGAACTGGCCCTGGCCGTCGATGTTGACGTAGTACTTCTTGTTGAAGAGGTTGTTCAGGTTCAGCTGCAGCGAGAGCCTGGGGCTGAAGGCATAGCGCGCCATGAGGCTGGCGGTGGCGAAGGATTTCTGCTCGAAGACCAGGTCATTGCCTGCCACGAAGACGCTGGCGCGGGTGCGGCTTTGCCATTGCAGGCCGCCGCCCACGGTGAGCTGATTCCATCCACCGGGCAGGCGGTAGGAAGTGAACAGCTGGGCCTGGGTCTTGGGCGCCCAGGCGTTGATGGACAGGCCCTGGGCGTCACGCGCGACGGTGTGGGCAATGCCGGCCGACAGGTTCCAGCCCGTGGCCAGTTCGCCCGAGACCTGGGCCTCGAAGCCCTTGCTGGTCACGCCCTTGGCGCCGTAGTAGGCGAAGTCGGTGGTGCCGGGCACGACCTGGCCTTCGTCCAGCTGGGCCACGTTGTCCTGCTGGATGCGGAAGACGGACAGCGAGCTGTTGAGCCTGCCGTTGAGGTGCTCGCCCTTGATGCCGATCTCGAAGCTCTTGCCCGCCACGGGGTCCAGGTAGCTGCCGCCGCGGTCGCGGTAGTTCTGGGGCTGGAAGATGTCGGTGTAGCTGGCATAGGCCGAGAAGCCTTCGCTCAGGTCCAGCACCAGGCCTGCGTAGGGGATGAAGACGTTGTGGTCGCGCACCTCGCTGAGGCTGCGCACCTTCCAGCTGCTCTGGCGCCCGCCCACGATGAGCTTGACCGGATCGGCCAGCGACAGGCGCAGCGCGCCGTACAGCGCGTCCTGGCGCGTGTGGTCCAGGCTGCTGGTGGTCAGCGGCCCCCAGGTGGGCTCGGCATAGGAGCCGTCCCATTGGTAGTAGTTGCCCACGTCCTGCAGGGGGCTGGTGCGCGCATGGCCGGCCTTGTGTTCGCGGGCACGGCTGCTGGTCAGGCCGACCACGGCCTCATGGCGGCGCCCGCCCAGTTCCCAGCCGCCCGTCACCTGCAGGTCGGCGCTGTTTTGCTGGAAGCTGTATTCGGAGTAGTTGGGCAGGGCCGCCATGCCCAGGCCGGTGGTGATGTCGGGCTGGCGCATGAGGTACAGCAGCTTGGCGTCGTAGGCGCTGTCGCGGTGCACGAAGTTGGCCTTGAGCTTCCAGTCGTTGCCGAAGCGGTGCTGCAGATTGGCGAAGATGCTTTTGTTGGTGCTGTTCCAGCGCGTCCAGTTCGCGGCCGTGGTCTTGGAGGTGCTCCAGTCGGCCGGCATGCCGTTCGTGAAGACCAGCGGCAGACCGCCCCAGGTCGAGCCGGTGGGCCGGTTGGCCTGGTAGTCGGCGCCCACGCTGAGCGTGGTGTCGGGCGTGAGGTCGGCATCGATCACGCCGTAGAAGACCTGCTTGCGCGCGTGGTAGAGATCCACATGGGAGTCGCGCTCTTCGGCCATGCCGGCGACGCGTGCGCGGATGCGGCCGTCCTGCGTCAGCGGCATGGACAGGTCCACCGTGCCGCGATGGTGGTTCCACGAGCCCACGCTGGCCGAGGCCGAGCCCGTGAACACCTTGCTGTTGGCGTGCTTGCGCACCATGTTGATGGAGGCCGACGGATTGCCCGCGCCCGTGAGCAGGCCCGTGGCGCCGCGCACCACTTCGACGCGGTCATAGATGGTGGTGTCGTTGCCCGATTCGCCGTAGAACGACAGGCCGATGGAGGTGGGCACGCCGTCGTACTGCAGGTTGTCCACGTAGAAGCCGCGCGAGTAGAAGTCCGAGCGGTCGCTGTCCGAGCTGACGACATGGATGCCGGTGACGCTGCGCATGGCGTCGTTGAGCGATAGCAGGCCCTGGTCCTCGATCTGCTGGCGCGTGATCACGCTGACGGACTGCGGCGTGTCGCGCAGCGACAGGCTCAGGCCCGTGGCCGCCGCCGTGGCCGGCGTGGTGTAGGAGCCCGAGCCTTCGGTGGTGGGGCTGACCTGGGCCGAGGCCGTGACCAGCACGGTCCTGAGTGTCTGGGAGGACGGCGCGCCTGCCGCACCCGCAGCACCCGCCGCGCCGGAGGTGGCCGGCACCACGGGCATCTCGCGCAGGGTGTAGCCGCCGCCGGCCGAGCGCACGGCCGCCAGCGGCGTGCCCAGCAAGGCGCGGTCCAGTGCCTGCTCCACGGTGAAGCGCCCGCTCACGCCGCCGCTGCGCAGCCCTTCGGTGACGGCCGAGCCGAAGGTGACCAGCACGCCGGCCTCGCGCCCGAGCTGGTTGAGCACGCTTTCCAGCGGGCCGGCGGCAATGTCGTACTGGCGTTGCTGCGAAGCACCGGCAGCCGGCTGCGCCCAGGCCTGTGCCGGAGCCAGGGCGCCTGCGGCAGCCAGCCCCGCCAGCGTGCCCGCGCACAGCACCTGCAGCGCCAGCGCCACGGGCCGCAACGCCGGGGCCGCCTGGGATGGGCGGACAGTGGGGGCGGCAGTCTGCCGCATGGAGTTCTGGCGCATGGTCTGAGGGCGCATGGAAAGGCCTTGTTGCAATGGTTGTAGAGAAGCGTTGGCGCACGCTGCGGTGCGCTCCTGTCTCTGTTGACAGCCGTCGCCGGCAAATCAGCTCAAATTTTTTTCAAAAGAGAGGCGAAGGCCTTCATGCCTTGTGCGGCGCCGCAGGCCGCACCATCACCCAGTAGCGCGAGAAGGAATGGATTTCCACGGGCAGCGACGAGGTCAGCGCGGCCAGCACGCGGTCGGTATCGGCCAGCGGATAGGCGCCGGAGACGTGCAGGCCGGCCACGGCCGGGTCGCAGCCCAGGCGCCCGCGCCGGTAGCGGCCCAGCTCGGCCAGGAAATCCTCCAGCCGCATGCGCGAGGCCACCAGCATGCCTTCGACCCAGGCGCTGGCCGCCGTGTCCAGCGCGCCGGAGTGCGCGGCCTGCTGGGCCGTGAACGTGCCCTGCTCTCCTGCAGCTATGCGCTGCGCGGCATGCGGGGCATGCGCGGGCCGCAGTTGCACGGCGCCTTGCAGCACGCCCACTTCGATGCCGGGCTCGCGCTCGCGCACCGTGAAGCGCGTGCCCAGGGCCTGGACGGCGCCCATGGCGGTCTGCACGATGAAGGGCCGGTGCAGGCTGTCCGGCGCGGTCTGCACGAGGATTTCGCCACGCACCAGCTCCAGCACGCGCTCGGCCGCGCCGTAGCGCAGGTTGAGGGCGCTGCCGGTGTTGAGCACCACGCTGCCGCCATCGGGCAGCGGCAGCCGGCGCTGCTCGCCCACGGCAGCCACCTGGTCGGCCGTCCAGCCGCGCCAGGCCTGCGAGCGCACGACGGCTGCGGAGCCTGCGCCCGAGACCAGCAGCACGGCCAGCGCCTGCACCGCACGGCGCCTGCCGGCCGAGCCGGGTGCGGCCAATGCGGCCCGCGCCAGCGGCATGGGGATGCCGGCCATCTGGCTGCCCATGGATTCGATGCGCTGCCAGGCGGCCTCATGCTCGGGGCTGGCCGCACGCCAGCGCTGCAGGCCATCGTGCTGCCGGGCCTGGGCCTGGCCGGAGTTCAGTTGCAGCCACCATTGCACGGCCTGGCGGGCCACTTCGGCAGAAATGGGGGAAGAAGCGGACGGGAACGCCTGCATGCCGCCTACTCCGGGAAGAAGCAGCGCATGGCCGCCTTGGCCAGATGCCGCTTGACCGTGGAGACGGAAATCCCCAGCTCGGCCGCGATCTCGCCATGGCCGAGCCCTTCGAGCTGGGCCAGCAGGAAGGCCTGCTTGGCCAGCGCGGGCAGGCGGCCCAGGCGGCGGTCTATCTCCACCAGGGTCTCCAGCACCATGAGCCGGACCTCGGGCGGCGGCGCCACGGGCTCGGGCATGGCGGCCAGGGCATCGAGATAGGCCTGCTCGATGGCGCGGCGCCGCACCTGGTTGATCAGCAGGTTGCGGGCAATGGTGGTCAGGTAGGCGCGCGGCTCCTGGAGCTGGTCCAGCCCCTTAGCGCCCAGCACCTTGAGGAAGGTGCTCTGCGCCAGATCGGCCGCGTCGAAGGCATTGCCCACCTTCTTGCGCAGCCAGCCCTGCAGCCAGCCGTGGTGGGCCAGGTACAGGGATTCGACATGGGCGGACAAGGAAGGCGATGGGCTGGACACGCGGCGACCCGAGATTGAGAATAATTCTCAATTATAGGCAACTGCGCCCCTCTTGCGGCCCAGCTCTGCCGCCTGCTGCTGCAGTCCGTTCCTCCTGGCCGTGTTTCAGAACTTGCCGCGCAGGGTGAGCGTCGCGCTGCGCGGTGCGCCGTAGACATTGCCCCAGGCCGGCGCGCCTATGGTCTGGTAGTAGGTCTTGTCGAACAGGTTGGCCACGCTCAGTGCCACGGACCAGTTGCGGTCGATGCGGTAGCCCAGGCGGGCAGACCACACGGCATAGGCTGGCTGCACGTCGGTGATGGCGCCCACCGCGCGCGAGCTGGCGGTCTGGAAGTTGACGCCGCCGCCCACGTTCCAGGCGCTCCATTCGCCCGGCAGGCGGTAGTCGCTCCAGACCCGCAGCATGTGCTTGGGCGTGTAGGTGCTGGCGAACTCCACGCCGACATTGGAGGTGTTGTCCAGGTACTTGAAATGGCTGAAGGTGTAGCCGGCAAACAGCTGCCAGCCGCGCGCCACCTCGCCGCTGATCTCGGCATCCAGCCCCTGGCTTCGGACCTTGCCCACGGAGACATAGCAGTAGGTGCTGGCCGAGCAGGGGTTGACCAGGTCCTCTTCGGCGCGGTTCTTCTGGTCGATGCGGAACAGGGCCACGGCCGCGTTCACCCTGCCGTCCAGCAATTCGCCCTTCATGCCCACTTCCAGATTGCGCCCCTTGATGGGAGCCAGCAGGTCGCCTGCCGCCGTCACGGCGTTCTGGGCCTGGAAGATGTCGGAGTAGCTGGCATAGGCCGACCACTGGTCATTGAGCGCATAGACCAGGCCGCCATAGGGCGTGATGACGCCGCTTTCCTTGTACGGGTCGTTGTAGGCCTCGCCCGTGTTGCGGTAGTTGCTGCTGCCCGTGAAGCGGGTGATGCGGGCGCCGCCGATCAGGGTCAGCGCATCGGTGAGGCCCAGCCGCGCCACGCCGTAGGCGCCGGACTGGGTCATGCGGGTGCGGCTTTCATCGCCACGATAGCGGTTGGCCAGGAATTCCGCGCGGGACGGCTCGCGGATGGCGGCGCTCGGGTCGAACACGTTGTTGGGCAGGCCCATGCGGATCAGCGAATAGTCGCTGTCGTTGACCATGCGGCCCGTGTTGGCGCCAAAGCTCAGCGAATGCCGGCGGCCGAAGGCGTCGAATTTGCCGTCCACCGCCACGTCCAGGGTCTTGTTGTCGGTGGTGACATCGAACAGGCCGGCATACATCTCGTTGCCCGCCAGCGTGGCGGGATGGATGGCCCCCAGGGCGAAGGCGTACTTCATGTCGTGCTTTTCCCGGGTGTAGCCTGCCGTGGCCTTGACGGTCCAGTCCGCGTTGAAGCGGTGCTGCAGCTCGGCAAACAGCGATGTCTGCTCGCTGTCCCAGCGGTTCCAGTCCGCGCCCAGGAAGGTGGAGCGCGGCAGCCGCAGGTCCGCACCGTCGGCATAGCGCGGCAGGCCCTGGAAGAACGGCGTGGAGCGCAGCCGCTCGTGGGTGGCGCCCACCGTCAGCCGGGTCTGGGAGCTGAGGTCGTACTCCAGCACGCCGTAGAGCACGCCGGTGCGGCTGCTGGCCACGTCGTAGAAATAGTCGCGGCTATTGAGGCTGGCGACCACGCGCCCGCGCAGCGTGCCGGCCTCGTTGAGCGGGCCCGTGGCATCGATCTCGCTGCGCAGGTTGTTCCAGGAACCTACACCGGCCGAGACCTCCAGCTGGCGCTCTGCCAGGGGGCGCTTGCGCACCATGTTGATGGCGGCGCTGGGCGAGCCCGCCCCCTGCAGCAGCCCCGTGGCACCGCGCACCACTTCCACGCGGTCCAGCGTGGCGGCGTTGCTGGTGAAGTTGTCGGCCTGCGGGTAGTAGAAGGCGCGGTTCACGCCATCGAACTGGTAGGTGTCCACGCGGAAGCCGCGCGAGTAGACATAGCGCCCGCCCATGGGGCTGTCGTACATGGTGATGCCCGTGGTGCTGGCCAGCACGTCGTCCACGGTGTGGAGGTTCTGGTCGTCCATGCGCTGGCGCGTGATCACGCTGATGGACTGGGGGATGTCCTTGATCGCCTGCTCGCCCTTGCCCACCGTGACCGCGCGGGCCGCGTAGCTGCCCGTGCCTTCGCTGGTGGCGCTGCGCTCGGCGCGGGCCGTCACCTGCACTTCGTTCAGGACCGTGGTGGAACCGGCGCCAGCGCCGGCCGGTGCGGCCTGCCTGCGCAGCGTGTAGCTGCCATCGCTGCGCGCCACCATGTCCAGCCCGCTGCCGGCCAGCAGGCGCTGCAGCGCCTGCTGCGGCGCGTAGTGGCCGGACAGGGCCGGGCTGGTGAGCCCTTCGGTCAGCGCAGGATCGAAGGACAGCGAAATACCCGCCGCCGTGGCCACGCCGGCCAGCGTGCGGCCCAGCGGCCCGGGCGCAATCTGGTAGGTCTGGGCTGCGGGAGCGGGTGTGGGAGCAGGTGCCGGTTCGGCCGCCTGCCCGGCGCCTGCGGCCAATGCCATGCCCAGCAGGGCCAGGCGGGCGGCATGCGCCAGGGGATGGAAGACGGGATGCGGCATGGGTACGGCAGGCATGGAAATCGGTCCTTGGAGGCGGTGAAGAAAAAAGCTCTTTCCCCGTTGCCAGCCGAGATCCGAAAAAGTGTCACCCTGCCTCGATTTTTTTAGTTCCTGGCGACGACGGTGATCCAGTAGCCGCGCATGCGCGTCTGCACGTCGACGGGATAGGTGGAGGCCAGCATGGTCAGCGTCCGGTCCGTATCGCCCAGCGGGAAGGAGCCGGACACGCGCAGCGCGCGCACCTCGGGCGCGCACTGCAGCAGGCCGGGGCGGTAGCGCGACAGTTCGGCGCAGAACGCGGCCAGCGGCATGGCGTCGGCCATCAGCATGCCGTGGGTCCAGGCCGTGGCCTCGGGCTGCAGGGGCTGGGGCGCGGTCACCTCCCCCGCTCGCAATACCGTTTGCTGACCGGCTTGAACGACCAGCGCCGGGCTGGCGGCGCCGCGCAGCGTGACCTCCACGGCGCCCTCGGTCACGGCCAGGCGCACGGGGCCGCCGTCCGCCCAGCCCCCCTCTTGCCGCACGGTGAAGCGGGTGCCCAGGGCGCGCAGCCGGCCATGGGCGATGTCCACGACAAAGGGGCGGTGCGGCGTGGCGGTATCGGCCGCCGTTTCTATGGAAATCGCGCCCTGGCGCAGGGTGAGCAGGCGCAGTGCGCCATCAAACCGGATGTCCACCGCGCTGGCCGTGTCCAGCAGGAGGCGGCTGCCATCGGCCAGATGCTCGGTGCGGCGCTCGCCGGTGGCGGTGCGCAGGTCGGCGCCCCAGCCGCGCTGGTCCGCCGCACTCCATACCAGCCAGCCTGCAGGCGCCACGGCCAGCAGCGCGGCCAGCCGGGCCACGGCGGCGCGGCGCTGGGCGCGGTGGCTTCGGGGCCGGTCCAGCGCCGGCATGGCCAGCGCTGCAGGCAGGCCGCCCAACTTGCCCAGCAGCCGCTCGGCGCGCTCCCAGGCCAGGGCATGCTGTGGGTCGGCCTGGCGCCAGCGCTCGCAGGCGGCGCGGTCGGCGTCGGTGGCGCCGCTGTCGTGCAGGCGCATCAGCCATTCGGCGGCCTCGTCGAGCACGCGCGCTTGCAGGGGCGTCTCCATCACGCCATTGCCACCAGGCATTGGCGAAACGCCTGGGCCATGTAGCGCTTGACGCTGGTGAGCGAGACCTCCAGCTGCTGCGCGATGTCCTCGTACTTCATGCCGTCCAGCTGGGACAGCAAAAACGTGCGCCGCACGATGGGCGGCAGCGCGTCCAGCATGGCGTCTATCTCGTGCAGGGTCTCCAGTACCAGGGCGCGCTGCTCGGGCGAAGGCGCCACGGGCTCGGGCAAGGCGGCCAGGGCTTCGAGGTAGGCGCGCTCCAGCGCCTGGCGCTTGTACCAGTTGACGAGCACGCCCTTGGCCACCGTGGTCAGGTAGGCACGCGGCTCCTGCACACCGGCCAGGTCGCGCACGCCCAGGATGCGCACGAAGGTGTCCTGCGCCAGGTCCGCCGCATCCGCCCCGTTGCCCAGCCTGCGGCGCAGCCAGCCCTGCAGCCAGCCATGGTGGGCGGTGTACAGGGAGGCGGCTTCTCGGTGCTGGGGGGTGGAGGCTGGGGCGGATGGCATGGTAGGACCCGATGGCTTGAAGGCGGGAGTCACCATCAAACAAGAATCATTCTCAAATCATTGTAACCAGCGGAATCACTTGCCTAAGAGTGCCATAAGGCGGACCATCCAAAGGCGAACAGTGGGAGCAAGTGCGACCAGAGTGGCTGACATCCAGCTGCTGCGCCGGATCGGTATCATTTAGAAACAATCAATCATCAGCTCAGCATCCATCAGGAGAGCGAACCATGTTCGAAACGCGGGTAGCAGGCACGGCAGGACAACAGGCGCTGTGGAGCACGCTGGACAAGGCCATGGCGCTGGCGGAATTCACGCCCGAAGGCCGGCTGATGCGCGCCAATGCCAACTACGAGGCCATCCTCGGCTATCCGGCCACGGGCGCTGAAGGTCTGCTTCACAGCGATCTGTGCACGCAGGCCCAGGCCGACCCGGCCGCCTACGGTCAGTGGCGCCAGCGCTGGGGCGCGGGCGAGACGGTTTCGCGCGTGGGAGAGCACCGGCGCCGCGACGGAAGCACCTGCTGGCTGGAGGCCACCTATGCGCCCGTGCTCGATGCGGCCGGCGCCCTCAGCCATGTGCTGTGCATTGCCACCGATGTCTCGGCCCGCATGCTGGCCGACCGCCGGCGGCAGGAGCACATGCGGCGCCTGTCCCTGGTGGCAGACGCCACCGACGCGGCCGTGGTGATCGCCGATGGCAACTGGACCATCAGCTATGTGAATGCGGGCTTCAGCCGCATGTTCGGCTGGACCAGCGAGGAAGTGGTTGGCCGTGCGCCCATCGCCCTGCTGGTGCCCCATGCCTCGCCCGAGTTCACGGCCGCCTACCGTGCCGAGCTGGACGCGGGCAAGCCCGTGTACCGTGAGGAGATCCTGGTGGGCAAGGACGGCGAGCGCTACTGGGTCAGCGCCCAGGCCAATCCCGTGATGGGGCCGGACGGGCGGCTGCAGACCACGGTGACGGTGATCACCGACATTACCGAAGCCAAGATGCATGAGGTGCTGCAGCGGCGCGCCCTGGAGGCCATGGCCCGCGACCAGCCGCTGACCGAGGTGCTGGACCTGGTGTGCCGCGAGGTCGAGCGCATTGCGCCCGATATCGCGGTCTCGGTGCTGGAAGTCGATGACCAGAACCGCCTGCATCCGCTGGCCGCGCCCAGCCTGCCGGCCTCCTATTCGGCGGCGCTGGACGGCGTGCCCATCGGCCCCAATGTCGGCTCCTGCGGCGCGGCGGCCTTTCACAACCGGCCCGTGCTGGTGGGCGACATCGCCACCGACCCGCTGTGGGCCGACTACAAGCACCTCATCCTGCCGCTGGGGTATACGGCCTGCTGGTCCACGCCCATCTGCGGGCTGCAGGGCGGCGTGGCCGGCACCTTTGCCTTCTACTACCGCCATTTCAACCGGCCCGGCCCCGATCCCTTCCACCAGCGGCTGGTGGAGGCCTGCACCGACCTGTGCGCGCTGGCGCTGGAGCGCGAGCAGGCACGCCGCCGCATCCGGCAGCTGGCCTTCTACGACGGGCTGACCACCCTGCCCAACCGCAGCCTGCTGCTGGCCCAGGCCGAGCAGGCGCTGTCCGTGGCGTCGCACGAGGGCCACGAGCTGGCCGTGGTCTTCATCGACCTGGACCGTTTCAAGCAGGTCAACGACTCGCTGGGCCACCCGGCCGGCGACCGGCTGCTGTGCAGCGTGGCCCAGCGCATCCAGGCGGAGCTGCGCACGGGTGACATTGCCGGGCGGCTGTCGGGCGACGAGTTCGTCATCGTGCTGCCACACTGCGGCGGTGCGCAGGCGGCCGAGGTGATAGAGCGGCTGCAGTCGGCACTTGGCGAGCCCTGCATGATCGACGACGTGTCCCTGGCCAGCACGGCCAGTTGCGGCATTGCCGTGTTTCCCGCCGACGGGCGCGACATGGAGACCCTGCTGCACCGCGCCGACATGGCCATGTACCAGGCCAAATCCGGCGGGCGCGGGCTCTACAGCTTCTTCAGCCCCGAGATGAACCGCCTGGCCCAGGAGCGCCTGGTGCTGGAGACGGCGCTGCGCGACGCCCTGCGCAGCGGCGGCCTGCGCCTGCACTACCAGCCCCAGCTCGACCTGAAGGACGGGCGCCTCTACGGCGTGGAGGCCCTGGCGCGCTGGAGCCATGCGGAATTCGGCGAGATCTCGCCCGCACGCTTCATTCCGCTGGCCGAGGAATGCGGCCTGATCGGCGAGCTGGGCACCTGGGCACTGCGCGAGGCCTGCCGCCAGCTGGGCGAGTGGCGCAGCCGGGGCATCGACGTGCCGGCCATGTCGGTCAACCTCTCGCCCACGAGCTTTCACAACCTGGACCTGCCGCGCATGATTGCCGACACCCTGGAGCACAACGCGCTCAAGCCGCAGGACCTCACGCTGGAGATCACCGAAAGCCTGCTGCTGGACACCAACCCGGGCACCATGCGCACGCTGCAGGCCGTGCATTCCCAGGGCGTGCGCCTGTCCATGGACGACTTCGGCACGGGCTACTCCAGCCTCAGCTACCTGCGGCGCCTGCCGGTCAGCGAACTCAAGCTGGACCGCAGCTTCGTCGCCGACCTGGAGCACGACGAGGCCGCCCAGGCGCTGAGCAACGCCATCCTGGGCATAGGCCGCAGCCTGCACCTGACCGTGGTGGCCGAGGGCGTGGAGACGGCAGCGCAGAACACCATCCTGCGCGAACAGGGCTATCCGGTGGCACAGGGCTATCTGTTCTCGCGCCCGCTGCCGGCCGCTGATCTGGAGCGGTGGCTGCAGGCATCGAGCGCGCAGGCCGGCCTGACGACGGACGTGTGAGCGGACCAGGCCATGCGCGCGGAGACCTTGGCCGGCAAAAGTAACAATCCGCAATAAATATTCGGACTGGACCTATTTTTCCCTAAGCCTCGCCGGCAAGTGACCGATATCTGCGGCATGGCGGCGGCTGAGTGTCGGCCCCGCTGATCGCCACAGATCGCCACCGTTTCCGCCGACTCCCAGCCCCAGCCGCTCATCCGCTTCCGCTCTTCGCCATACGGCACTCCCCCACCATGATGTTTTTCCGCAATCTGAAGCTGGCCCCCAAGCTGCTGGCCTCCTTCATCGCCCTGCTGCTGCTGACCGCAGGCCTGGGCCTGTTCTCCGTGGTCCAGCTGGACCGCGTCAACCAGACCGCCACCGACCTGGCCCACCATTGGATGCCTGCCGAGCGCGTGCTCCTGGAGATGCGCTACCAGCTGCAGCGCTACCGCTCGCAGACCATGCAGCATGTGCTGGCCACCTCCATGGAAGAGATGGCCGTCTACGACAAGAACATGCCTGCGCTGTGGTCCGAGCTGCTGAAGAACCAGCAGGCCTTCGAGCGCTATGCCAATACGGCACGCGAGCGCGAGCTGATGGCCGGCATCAAGGACGACCTGGGCCAGTACGCGCAGCACACGGCAAAGATCGTGGACCTGTCCCACGCCCTGCGCACCGACGAGGCATCCGAGCTGCTGCGCGGCGATTCGGTCAAGACCAGCCGCGCCATCAACAGCAAGCTCGATGAACTGATCAAGCTCAACGCCCAGGGCATCGAAGATGCCAACCAGGCCGGTGACGACATCTTCACGGCTGCGCGCTGGTGGGTGATCGCCCTGCTGGTGGGCGCCGTGGTCTTCGGCCTGGCCATGGCCCTGCTGATCGCCCGCAGCGTGGCGCGCCCCCTGCAGCAGGCCGTGAGCCTGGCGCAGGCCGTGGCCGCAGGCGACCTGGGCAGCCGCATCGAGGTGCATGGCAAGGACGAGACCGGCCAGCTGCTGCTGGCCCTGCAGCACATGAACGAAAGCCTGCAACGCATCGTGGGCCAGGTGCGCCAGGGCACGGACTCCATCGCCACGGCCAGCGGCCAGATCGCATCGGGCAACCAGGACCTGTCGGCCCGCACCGAGGAGCAGGCCAGCTCGCTGGAGCAGACCGCCGCCTCCATGGAGGAGCTGACCTCCACCGTCAAGCAAAACGGCGCCAACGCCCAGCAGGCCAACCAGCTGGCCGCCGCCGCGTCCCAGGTCGCCGTGCGCGGCGGAACGGCCGTGGCCCAGGTGGTGCAGACCATGTCAGCCATCAACGATGCCTCGCGCAAGATCGTGGACATCATCGGCGTCATCGACTCCATCGCCTTCCAGACCAACATCCTGGCGCTGAATGCCGCCGTGGAAGCGGCCCGCGCCGGCGACCAGGGCCGGGGCTTTGCCGTCGTCGCCTCGGAAGTGCGCACCCTGGCCCAGCGCTCGGCCGCCGCCGCCAAGGAGATCAAGCAGCTGATCGACGACTCGGTGGGCAAGGTCGAGGAAGGCAGCGCCCAGGTCGATTCGGCCGGCAAGACCATGGAGGAGATCGTGGCCAGCGTGCGCCGCGTGACCGACATCATGGGCGAGATCTCGGCCGCCAGCCATGAGCAGACGGCCGGTATCGAGCAGGTCAACCAGGCTGTTACGCAGATGGACCAGATGACCCAGCAGAACGCGGCCCTGGTCGAGGAATCGGCGGCGGCCACCGGCGCCCTGCAGGCCCAGGCCAAGGCGCTGGCCGAGGTGGTGAGCGTGTTCAAGCTCTCGCCGTCCACCGGCATGCTGGGCAGCAGCCGCGGTGTCAGCCACGCCGCCGCCGTGGCAGCGCCCCGCCAAACACCGGCGGCGCCCCGTCCGCATCTGGCGCCTGCCGCTCCCAAAGGCGCTGTGCCCGCACGCGCATCGGCCGCCCTGCCTTCTGCAACTGTTGCGGCCGGTGCACCCCCTGCTCCGGCAGGCGCCGCGCGCCCGGCCCAGCCGGCGCAGCCGGCCCGGCCTGCCGTGACCGCACCTGCCAGGGCCAAGGCCAAGGCGGCCAGCACGGCCTCCGACGACGATTGGGAAACCTTCTGAACCAGGTTTTCACCCGCCCCGCCCGGGGGCGGACACACCGGCCAAGGCCCGACCAGCTCCTGCTGGCCGGGCCTTTTTTCCGGGCGCCTCGCAGGCGGATCACGCCCCTGCCATGGCCAAGCCCTTCAAATCTGCCATGATCGACCGCTGCAAGCCCTTGTTTTGAAAGCCCTCGCCAGTCTGCCGCCCTCCCGCAGCCCCGCGCGACAGGCGCTTGGCCCGGCACGGTGCCCCAGCATGAGAAAATCGGCGATTCAGCCAAGAACACATTCATCAGAAGACGGAACACATCATGGAAGCAGAACGCATCAACCTCATCGGCAACACCCTCGAAGATCTGTCGCAGCGGACGGCAGATCTACGGAGGTATCTTTGACTACGATGCAAAGTACGAACGACTGCGCACGGTAAATGCCTCGCTGGAAGATCCCAGCGTCTGGAACGACCCCAAGAAGGCCCAGGAACTGGGCAAGGAAAAGAAGCTGCTCGACGGCGTCGTGCTGACGCTGCAAAAGCTCACCACCGAGCTGGCCGACAACGCCGAGCTGTTCGAGATGAGCAAGGAAGAAGGCGATGAGACCGGCCTGCTCACCATCGAGGGCGAGACCGCCAAGCTGCAGCCCCTGATCGAGGAACTGGAGTTCCGCCGCATGTTCGGCAAGGAAGCCGATCCGCTGAACTGCTTCGTGGACATCCAGGCCGGCGCCGGCGGCACCGAAGCCTGCGACTGGGCCGGCATGCTGCTGCGCCAGTACCTGAAGTACGCCGAGCGCAAGGGCTTCAAGGCCACGGTCGAGGAAGAGACGCCGGGCGACATCGCCGGCATCAAGAGCGCGACCATCCACATCGAAGGCGAGTACGCCTACGGCCTGCTGCGCACCGAAACCGGCGTGCACCGCCTGGTGCGCAAGTCGCCCTTCGACAGTTCGGGCGGCCGCCACACCAGCTTTGCCTCGCTGTTCGTCTATCCCGAGATCGACGACTCGATCCAGATCGAGATCAACCCCTCGGACGTGCGCACCGACACCTACCGCGCATCGGGCGCCGGCGGCCAGCACATCAACAAGACCGACTCGGCCGTGCGCCTGACGCACATCCCGACCGGCATCGTCGTGCAATGCCAGGATGGCCGCAGCCAGCACAGCAACCGCGACGTCGCATGGCAGCGCCTGCGCTCCAAGCTCTACGAGCACGAGATGCAAAAGCGCATGGTGGAGCAGCAAAAGCTGGAGGACACCAAGACCGATGTGGGCTGGGGCCACCAGATCCGCTCGTACGTGCTGGACAACAGCCGCATCAAGGATTTGCGCACCAACGTCGAAATCTCGGCCACCCAGAAGGTGCTGGACGGCGACCTCGACGCTTTCATCGAAGCCTCGCTCAAGCAAGGCCTCTGAGTTTCAAGCCCCTGGGCGGCACCGGCCGCACAGGGGCTTGAACTCTGTCCCCTGATATTGGCATAGGAAGGAATCTGTATGCTGCAACTGCGTGACGGGCAGGCCCCTGCCACCGCCATCCACCGCGCCGACTACCAGGCTCCTGCCTGGTGGATCGACACCGTGGACCTGACCTTCGATCTCGATCCGGCCAAGACCCGCGTGCTCAACAAGATGCGCGTGCGCCGCAACACCGAGGTGCCGGCGCAGCCGCTGCGCCTGGACGGCGATGAACTGAACCTTGCGCGCGTGCTGGTCAACGGCGGCGGCACCTCGTTCAAGATGGACGGCGACCAGCTCGTGCTGGAGAACCTGCCCGAGGGCGGCGACCCCGTCGATCTGGAAATCTTCACCACCTGCGCGCCCGCCAAGAACACCAAGCTCATGGGCCTGTATGTGAGCCAGGGCACGTTCTTCACCCAGTGCGAGGCCGAGGGTTTCCGCCGCATCACCTATTTCCTGGACCGTCCCGACGTGATGGCCATGTATACCGTGACGCTGCGCGCCGACAAGACCGCGTACCCGGTGCTGCTGTCCAACGGCAACCTGGTCGAGCAAGGCGCGCTGGAAGACGGCCGCCACTTCGCCAAGTGGGCCGATCCGCACCGCAAGCCCAGCTACCTGTTCGCCCTGGTCGCCGGCAACCTGGTTGCGCGCGAGCAAAAGATCAAGAGCCGCGCAGGCCGCGACCACCTGCTGCAGGTCTTCGTGCGCCCCGGCGACCTGGAGAAGACCGAGCACGCCATGAACTCCCTCATGGCCAGCGTGGCCTGGGACGAGGCCCGCTTCGGCCTGTCGCTGGACCTGGACCGCTTCATGATCGTCGCCACCAGCGACTTCAACATGGGCGCCATGGAGAACAAGGGCCTGAACGTCTTCAATACCAAGTACGTCCTGGCCAGCCAGTCCACGGCCACCGACACCGACTACGCCAACATCGAGTCCGTCGTCGGCCACGAGTACTTCCACAACTGGACCGGCAACCGCGTCACCTGCCGCGACTGGTTCCAGCTGTCGCTCAAGGAAGGCCTGACCGTCTTCCGCGACCAGGAATTCAGCATGGACATGGCGGGCAGCCCCTCGGCACGCGCCGTCAAGCGCATCGAGGACGTGCGCGTGCTGCGCACCGCCCAGTTCCCCGAGGATGCAGGCCCCATGGCCCACCCGGTGCGGCCCGACAGCTACATCGAGATCAACAACTTCTACACCGTCACCATCTACGAAAAAGGTGCCGAGGTCGTGCGCATGCAGCACAACCTGGTGGGCCGCGAAGGCTTCGCCAAGGGCATGAAGCTGTATTTCGAGCGCCATGACGGCCACGCAGTGACCTGCGACGACTTCGCCCAGGCCATGGCCGACGCCAACCCCGACAGCGAGCTGGCCCGGCGCCTGGACCAGTTCAAGCGCTGGTACAGCCAGGCCGGCACGCCACAGCTGCGCGCCGAAGGCAGCTATGACGCGGCCGCCCGCACCTACACGCTGACGCTGAGCCAAAGCTGCGCGCCCACGCCCGGCCAGGCAGAGAAGCTGCCCTTCGTCATCCCCGTGCAGATGGGCCTGCTGGGCCAGGACGGCCGCGCGCTGACCCTGCGCCTGCAGGGCGAAGATGCGCAGGCAGCCGGCGACAGCCGCCTGTTGGTGCTGTCCGAACCCAGCCACAGCTTCGTCTTCACCGACGTGGACCAGGAGCCCGTGCCCTCGCTGCTGCGCGGCTTCAGCGCCCCCGTGGTGCTGCAGCAAAGCGACAGCGATGCCGCCTTGCTGACCCTGCTGGCCCATGACAGCGATGCCTTCAACCGCTGGGAAGCCGGCCAGCGCCTGGGCCTGCGCATCGCGCTGCAGGCCATTGGCGACACCTCCATCACGGCAGACGCCAGCGGCCAGATCGCCGCTGCCCTGCTGCCGGCCTCCTTCGTCGAGGCCATGCGCGGCGTGCTGCGCCATCCGCAGCTGGATGCGGCCTTCAAGGAACTGATGCTGACCCTGCCCGGCGAAAGCTACATTGCCGAGCAGCTGGCCGTGGTCGATCCTCAGCGCGTGCACGCCGTGCGCGAAGCCATGCGCCAGCAACTGGCCACCGAACTGCAGGCCGACTGGCAGCAGGCATGGCAGGAGCACAGCGACACCGGCGCCTACCGCCCCGACCCCGTCAGCTCCGGCCGCCGCGCCCTGTCCGGCATGGCACTGTCCATGCTGTGCCTGGCCGCGCGCGCCTCGGGCGACACGGTCTGGCCCGGCAAGGCGCTGCAGCGCTTCAAGGACGCAGGCAACATGACCGACCGCATGAGCGCCCTGACGGCACTGGTGCAAAGCGGCCACCCGCTGGCCGCCCAGGCCCTGGCGCGTTTCCACAAGCTGTTCCAGCACGATGCGCTGGTGCTGGACAAGTGGTTCGCGCTGCAGGGCGGCGCCTGCGACCGTGGCGGCAACGTGCTGCCGGCCGTCAAGCAGCTGATGAAGCACCCCGACTTCCAGATCAAGAACCCCAACCGCGCGCGCAGCCTGATCTTCAGCTACTGCAGCGCCAATCCCGGCGCCTTCCACCGCGCCGACGCGGCGGGCTACGTGTTCTGGAGCGAGCGCGTCATCGAGCTGGACGCCATCAACCCCCAGGTCGCCGCCCGCCTGGCGCGTGCCCTGGACCGCTGGAGCAAGCTGGCCGAGCCCTACCGCACCGCTGCACGTGAAGCCATCGCCCGCGTGGCGGCTCGCGCCGAACTCAGCAACGACGTGCGTGAAGTCGTCACCCGCGCCCTCGCGGATTGACGAGCCACCCCCTGAGTCGCTTCGCGCCTTCCCCCTTGCAGGGGGACGACACCCTCGGTGCGAGGCGGCTCTTCCTCGGTGTCCCTGGCTTGAGCAGCGCCGGTTTTATGCTGCAAGCCAGGAATCACTGAAATGCTGTTCATCAGCAGATGCATACGCCATGCCGCATCTGCTCCCGGATTTTTAGGAGTTGAACCCATGAAGAAAAACGTCAGCCTGACCCGCTACCTGGTCGAGCAGCAACGCGTGGACGGCCTCATCCCCGGCCAGCTGCGCCTGCTGCTGGAAGTCGTGGCCCGCGCCTGCAAGCGCATCAGCCAATCCGTCAACAAGGGCGCCATCGGCGACGTGCTGGGCACGGCCGGCAGCGAGAACGTGCAGGGCGAAGTCCAGAAGAAGCTGGACATCATCGCCAACGAGGTGCTGATCGAGGCCAACGAATGGGGCGGCCACCTGGCGGCCATGGCCTCCGAGGAAATGGAAGGCATCTACCTGGTGCCCAACCGCTACCCGCACGGCGAGTACCTGCTGATGTTCGATCCGCTGGACGGCTCGTCCAACATCGACGTCAACGTCTCCATCGGCACCATCTTCAGCGTGCTCAAGAAGCCCGAAGGCCACCCCGGCGTGACCGAGCAGGACTTCATGCAGCCCGGCACCCAGCAGGTAGCGGCCGGCTACTGCATCTACGGCCCGCAGACCACCCTGGTGCTGACCGTGGGCGACGGCGTCTCCATGTTCACGCTGGACCGCGAGCAAGGCTCCTTCGTGCTGGTGCAGGAAAACATCCGCATCCCCGAGGACACCAAGGAATTCGCCATCAACATGTCCAACATGCGCCACTGGGACACCCCCGTCAAGCGCTACGTGGACGAATGCCTGGCCGGCGTGGAAGGCCCGCGCGGCAAGGACTTCAACATGCGCTGGATCGCCTCCATGGTGGCCGACGTGCACCGCATCATGACCCGCGGCGGCATCTTCATGTACCCCTGGGACCGCCGCGAGCCCAACAAGCCCGGCAAGCTGCGCCTGATGTACGAAGCCAACCCCATGGCCTGGCTGGTCGAACAGGCCGGCGGCGCCGCTACCAACGGCAAGCAGCGCATCCTCGACATCCAGCCCACGCAGCTGCACGAACGTGTGAGCGTCATCCTCGGCTCGAAGAACGAAGTCGAAAAAGTGACGCAATACCATTCCGAGGCATGAATTTGCCGTTATAATTTTTGTCTGTCGCCGGTGTAGCTCAGTTGGTAGAGCAGCTCATTCGTAATGAGAAGGTCGAGGGTTCGATTCCTTTCTCCGGCACCAAACAAGAAGCCCCAGATTCGCAAGAGTCTGGGGCTTTTTCGTTGGGCACTCTGAGTGCATTCCAGCAACAATGATCAGGTGCGGATAGGCTGAGCCACCAGACGCACGCCAAGAGCGCCACAGACGCGACGGATGGTGTCAAACCGAGGCTGGCTGCCCGGCCGCAGTGCCTTGTACAAAGCCTCCCGGGTCAGACCGCTGGCACTGGCTATCTCGCTCATGCCGCGCGTGCGTGCGATCACGGCAAGGGCATGGGCCAGTTCGGAGGGGTCATCTTCTTCCAGCACCAAGGACAGATAGACAGCCACGTCCTCATCGGTTTTCAGGTGCTCGGCCATGTCAAAGGTGGGAAGGTCAGCAATCTTGGTCATGGTCAGTTCTCCAGGGTCTTGGACAGGGCAATTGCAGCCGCAATGTCCACCTGCTGGGTTGCCTTGTCGCCACCACCCAACATAGCTACCAGCACGTAACACGCAAAGCTAACGGCGAAACCACCCCAGTGGTCAGAATTTCTGCAGCTGGACATGGGTCTTGTGCCATCAGGCCAGCACGACAAGTCGCCAATCCGCAGCGGGCTGCCAATGCACTTCTTCGCTTCCTGATATAGCCACCTCGGGCAGGGGCCCAGGCATGCAAAGCGCCAGGCACACGGCCTGTGCATCGCAATCCCGGCCTTGCCACAGACGGCCGTGGGCCAGGGGCGGCCCAGCCATGTCGAGCGCAGCGGAGACGGGTATCCACGCAAGCTGCCGCATCCGGACAAAGTCCAGGCCCTGGCCCAGGCTCTTGAAATAGGCCTCCTTCAGGCTCCACAGCTGCACCAGGCTGTGCTGCAGGCGGGCTCCGTCCTGCGCGTGCAGCCACGCGCGTTCGGGCGAGGAGCACACCATCTCGGCCATGCCATGCACGTCGCGCTGGCGGCGCTCTGTCCGCCGCTCAATGTCCACGCCCACCGGGCCTTGTGCGACGGCGCAGGCCAGCCAGCCGGCGCTGTGCGAGAGGCTCAAACGGGGCTGCGCTCCAAAAATGCCGCCCTCCCCGCCTTGATCCACGTGGGGTGCAGCATTGCGGGGCGCTGCCAGCCGCCAGGTCGATGCGGCATCGTGCCCGCCGGCCAGCAGCAGGCGCATGGCATAGCGGCAGGCGATGAATTCGCGCTGACGCGCCTCGCGCATGCCGGCATGGCGCTCCCGCTCCGAGTCCGTCAGCCAGCCCGCAGCCAGCGACTGCGCATTGGCCCACAAGGGCGCCTGCGCCCCCAGCAGCAAGGCGCAGGCGGCCGGCGCGCTCAAATCACCGGCCTACGCAGGCATAGGTGCCCTTGAAGGTCACGCCGGCCATCACATTGCCTGCGCGGCATTCGAAATTGACCGGGTCCCGGGTGGATTGCTTCTTGTTGAAGCTGTGCAGGTCCACCACGGCGTTGGCGCCCTTTTGCTTGGCCTTGGCCTCGAAGGCCATCAGGGCAGACAGCGCTGCCCAGTTGCAGGCCGTGGCATCGTCCTTGCCCACGCCGTTGGTTTTCTTGTTGGACACGTCATCGCCCAGCTTTTCGGAGATGGCGGGCGTGCTGGCACCGGACAGGTGAAAGCTCACGCTGCCGTCGAGCTTGCCCTGCTCCAGGCCGAGCTTCACCACGTCGGCCAGCGGCAGCATCACTGCTTCATTGCGGGCATGTACCGCCGTTGCGGCCACCAGCGCCATGGCTGCCAAGATCATCTTTCTCATGGAAACTCCCTCTCTGTAAAAAAGCATGGAACAGGGACAGCGATGGATTACGGGGTACTGATTTTCTTCATCAGATTCCGGACCCAGCGGTTGTAGTTGGGATGGATCTCCCGCTTGCCATCGCCTTCCGAGTAATTCAGATTCACACTGTGCAAATAGCTGATCCGGTAGGTATCTGTGTTGTAGTGCACCGCGATGTTGACCTGGTGCTTGCCTTGCTTGTCGTAGTGCAGCTCCAGGCGGCCCGGCTCGTCGCCGACCACCACCCAGCCCAGCGACTTCGACGCCACCACGATGCGATCGTGCAACGGCTGCGTCGTAGTCTCGGGCGAGGCGGTCCACATGACCGCCGGGGGTTCATAGATGTCCGTGCTTCGTGCCACCGCGCTGCCTGCGGCCAGGGCAAGGACCAGGACAATGGCGGCGGTTCTCGTCTGTTTCATTTCACTGGCTCCTGTTGCTTCCAACGTCGAAAAATCAATGAGGTGTTGATGCCGCCAAAGGCAAAGTTGTTGCTCATGACGATATCGGTGTGCAAGGCACGCGGCTCGCCCATGACGTAGTCCAGATCGGCGCAGCGCGGATCGGGTTGCTGCAGATTGGCGTTGGCTGCAAACCAGCCTTCACGCATCATCTCGATGCTCATCCAGGCTTCCAGCGCGCCGCAGGCGCCCAGCGTGTGGCCCATGTAACCCTTGAGGCTGCTGATGGGCACCTGGCTACCGAGCACTTCGCGGGTGGCCTGCGATTCGGCAATGTCCCCCTGGTCCGTGGCCGTGCCGTGGGCGTTGACGTAGCCGACCTCCGAAGGTTCGATCCCCGCGTCATCAAGCGCCATGCGCATGGCCTGGGCCATGGTGGCGGCGTTGGGCTGCGTCACATGGGTGCCATCGGAGTTGCTGGCAAAGCCGATCAGCTCGGCCCGGATGCAGGCGCCCCGGGCAAGTGCATGCTCCAGCTCTTCGAGCACCAAGGTGCAGGCGCCCTCTCCCAGCACCAGGCCGTCGCGCCGGGCGTCGAAGGGACGTGGCGTGCACTCGGGGCTGTCGTTCTTGACGCTGGTCGCAAACAGGGTGTCGAACACTGCCGCCTGCGTGGCATCCAGCTCCTCGGCCCCGCCGGCCAGCATGGCAAGCTGCTTGCCGCTCTGAATGGCCTCGAAGGCATAGCCCAGGCCCTGGCTGCCCGAGGTGCAGGCGCTGGACGTCGTGATGACGCGGCCCGTGGTTCCGAAGAACACGCCGATGTTCACCGCCGCCGTGTGCGACATCATCTTGATGTAGGTGTTGGCGTTGATGCCCTCGGTGCTCTTGTCGGCCATCATGCGGCCGAAGTCGCCGATGGCCGAGGGCGTTCCGGCGGACGACCCATAGGACACGCCCATGTGCCCGCTTTTGACGAAGGCATTGCCCAGCAGGCCGGCATCGGCCAGCGCCAGCTCGCTGGCACGCGTGGCCATCAGGGCGACGCGGCCCATGCTGCGCATGGACTTGCGGTTGTAGTGCGGCGGCAGATCGAAGGGCGGCACGGTGCTGCCCAGCCGGGTGCTCAGGCCCTCATAGGCAGCCCACTCGTCCATCACCCGGATAGCGGTTTTGCCGGTGCGCAGTCGCTCCCGCACCGTGGCCCAGTCGTGGCCCAGCGGACTCAGGGCACCCACGCCCGTGACGACCACACGCCGTTTGCTTGCTGCGCTCATCCCACCATCCCTCCATTGACGGAGATGACCTGGCGCGTGATGTACGAGGCCTCGCCGCCCATGAGGAAGGAGACCGCACCTGCCACCTCGTCCACCGTGCCCATGCGGCGCATGGGAATCAGCGCCAAGGCATGTTCGAGCACTTCCTCGCTGACCATTTCCGTGTCGATCAGGCCGGGCGCCACGCAATTGACCGTGATCTCGCGCTTGGCCAGCTCCACGGCCAGGGACTTGGTCGCAGCGATCACCCCGGCCTTGGCCGCGCTGTAGTTGGCCTGGCCCCGGTTGCCCATCAGGGCGGAGACCGAAGCCAGCGTCACGATGCGCCCCGGCTTGCGGCGGCGCACCATGGGCATGACCACCGGGTGCAGCACGTTGTAGAACGCATCCAGGTTGGTATGCACCACGGCATCCCACTCCTCGCCCGTCATGGCAGGGAAGGCATTGTCCCGGGCGATGCCGGCATTGCAGACCACGCCGTAGTAGGCGCCGTGCTGTTCCATGTCGGCCTCAAGCGCCTGAGCGCAGGCAGGACGGTCTGCCACATCGAACTGCAGCACGCGGGCCTGCCGGCCCAGCGCGGCAATGTCGGCCACCGTCTGCAGGGCCTGCTCGCGGCCGCTTCGGCAATGGACCACGATGTCGAAACCATCGCGCGCCAGGCGCAGGGCGATGGCCCGGCCTATGCCCCGGCTCGACCCGGTCACCAGCACCGTGGCTGGCTGGGCGATTGCACTCATGCTTGTCCAACTCCTTCTTGCTCCAGCGCCTGTATGAATGCGCTGCCATTGTCTGGTTCGTAAACGGATATGCGGGCCTGGGCGAGCACGCGGTCCTCGCCCAGGGGCTGGATGCGGCAATCGAACATGCCCAGGCCATTGGTGCCCACCAGTTCGCAGTGCACGCTCACGCGCAGCACGCTGCCCGGGGAAAAATGTGCGCAGGCCGCCTGGAACTTGCGCGTGCCCAGCAAAAAACCCAGCTTGACGGGCCGCCCGGCCTGCACCGCCTGCCAGCCGGCCCAGGCGGCCACGGTCTGGGCCATGTACTCCAGCCCCACCCAGGCGGGCATGCCGGCGTCCTGCAGAAACAGGCCATCACGCGGCACGGTGACCTGCGCATGGGCGCTGTCGGCGGATGCATCGAGCAGGCAGTCCAGCAGCAGCATCACGCCGCGATGGGGCACGTAGTTTTCAATCGGTAGAAATGCGTTCATCTCGATGGCTCCTCAGGCAGCGGCCAGCAGCAGGGCGCAGTTGCTGCCGCCAAAGGCAAAGGAATTGCTGAGCACGGCCCGGGGCGCACGCCCCAGCGCCATGCCCGGGCGGACCACGGCCAGGGCGGGCAGTTCGGGCGCCTGCTCGCCATCCCACCAGTGCGCAGGAAGCCGGCCCTGCGGGTTGTCGTGCAGCAGGTGCCAGGCCATGGCCGCTTCCAGCGCCCCGGCCGCCGCCAGGGTGTGGCCGGTCAGCGGCTTGGTGGAGCTCACGGGCGTTGCTTCGCCGAACACGCTGTGAATGGCCAGGCTTTCCATGGCGTCGTTGTGCACCGTGGCCGTGCCGTGCATGTTGATGTAGTCCACGTCACCAGGCCGCATGGCCGCACGCCGCAGCGCCTGCTCCATGGCCTGGATGGCGCCCTGGCCGGATGGGTCGGGGGCCGACATGTGGTGGGCATCCTGGGTCTCGCCCCAACCGGCCAGACGCACGGGGCCTGGCTCTCGCGTCAGCAGGAAGAACGCCGCGCCCTCGCCCAGGTTGATGCCGCTGCGCCGGGCAGACAGCGGGTTGCAGCGCTTGTCCGACACGGCCTGCAGCGCGCTGAAACCGGCCACGGTGAAAGCGCACAGCGCATCCACCCCGCCGGCCAGCACGGCATCGACCAGGCCGGCCTGCAGCCAGCGCGCGGCAGATGCCAACGCCTTGGCCCCGGAGGAGCAGGCGGTGGAGAGGGTGTGCGCCGGCCCCTGGATGCCCAGGTGCTGGGCCAGGAACTCCGACACATTGCCCATTTCCTGCAAGGCGTAATCAAAGTCCTGCGGGAACCGGCCCTGTGCCTGCCAATGGGCGGCGGCGGCTTCGCCCTCCTGCACGCCGGCCGTGCTGGTGCCCACCACCACGCCCACACGCGCCGGGCCCCAGCGCGACAAGGCGTGCTCCACCGAGCCGCGCACGCCCTGGGCGGTGTGCCATGCCAGGGCGTTGTTGCGCGATCGCTGCGGCGGCGGTGCCCAGTCCAGCGTGGGGAGCACCACATGGGGCGGCAGGCAGCCCAGCGGCAGGTGCCGGCCCGGGCTGTAGCGGTCGCTGCACTGCAGGCTGTCGGGGGCCTGGGTGGCGAACAATGCGGCGCGCAGGCCGGCCGCATCGGCGCCCAGGGCGCTGGTGGCTGAAAGGGTTTGCACAAACACGGCCTGTGCCGTCGGGGTGATCGCGGTCATGCGCCCTCCCCTGCATTGGCACAGGGACGCATGCCGCCGGGCGAGGCAACGCGCAGTTGCCAGGCGCCTGCGGCATACACGATCTCGAATGCATCGCCGCCGGCAGGCCGGATCTCGACGCGCGTCTGCCCTTGGTGAGACAGGCGTCTGGCCGAGCCGCTGGCCGATCCGCTGGGTGTTCCGACCTCTTGCAGCATCCAGGACGCGGGCAAGTCCCGCGCAATGGCGTCCACCGGCCACAGCGCCAGCTGCATGTCGCCGAGCACCTGCGCCGGCGCCAGTTGCGCCGGCCACCAGCGTGACAGCTCGGCCTGCAGCTGCCGCCCATTCCAGACGATCACGCCCACGCGCTGCCCCAGGTGGACCAGCGCCAGGCGCACCGTCTGCGCATCGACCTCCAGCAGCGCGTCCAGTTCCTGCGCGGGCTGGCCAGGCGCCTGCACCACCAGATGCTGCTGCAGAGCCAGCGCGCAGCCCAGCGCAGCCGGCGGCAATGCCAGCCGCGGCGGCGTGGCATTGCCCTGCGGTGCACGCGCCTCTGGTGCGGTGGAGCAGCCTGCCAACGCGCTGGCCGTGATGATGGCAGCGCTCACGGAGCACACCGCGAACAAGGCTGGTGCACGCTGGCGCGCAAAAGCCGGGAAAAGACGCAGCCGCCTCATGCCATCACCCCCTGCGCGGGCTGGCAAAGCTGGCTCAGCACGTTCAGGCGGCGCTCTGGCTCGGCCACATAGGGGTTGCGTCCATCCCAGGCGTAGCCGGCGAGGATGGACGAGATCATGCGGCGGATGTCCGGCGCATGCGACGGGTGGAAGATCACGTCCTGGAAGCTGCCGTCGTACCAGCCCTGCACGAAGGCACGGAAGGTATCGACACCTGCCTGCAGCGGCTGGGCATAGTCCTGTTGCCAGTCCACCGCCTCGCCCTGCCAGCTGCGGGCGATGCAGTCGGCGGCCAGGCTGGCCGACTTCAGGGCAATGGTCACGCCGCTGGAGAACACCGGGTCCAGAAACTCGCCCGCATTGCCCAGCAAGGCATAGCCCGGGCCCCACAGCGCCGTCACATTGGCCGAGTAGCCCGTGAGCGAACGACCCGGCGTGTCCCACCGGGCATTGCGCAGCACCTGCGCGAGGCTGGGCGTCTCGGCAATGATGGCGCGCAGGCGCTCGACCTCGGAGCCCGCATGGCGCTCCAGGAATTCGGGCGTGGCGACAACGCCCTGCGAGCTGCGGCCATTGGAAAACGGAATGGTCCAGAACCACACATGCCGGTGCTCGGGATGCACGGAAATCAGGATCTTGTCGCGGTCCATGTCCTGTGCCGCGATGCGATCCTCGACATGCGTGAACAGGGCCGCACGCACGGGAAAACCGGAGGGCCGCTCCAGCCCCAGCATGCGCGGCAAGATGCGCGCAAAGCCGCTGGCATCCAGCAGATGGCGGGCCTGCACCACATATTCCTCGCCTTGCGGCGTGCGGGCCGTGACCTGCGGCTGGGCGCCTGCCACGTCCACGCCGGTCACCGTATGGCGATAGCGGATCTCGGCGCCCGCCTTCTGGGCGGCATCGGCAAGCACCTTGTCGAAATGGGCGCGCTGCACCTGGTACGTCGTGCCCCATCCGCAGGAGAACTTGTCACGGAAGTCGAAGGCCGTGCGCAGATCGCCCCGGGCGAAGGCCGCGCCGTTCTTGTGCTGGAAGCCCGCCTCCACCACGTCCTGCAGCATGCCGGCCTGCTCGATGTAGGCCATGCTTTGCGGCAGCAGGCTCTCGCCAATGGAAAAGCGCGGGAACTCTTCCTTCTCCAGGATGAGCACCCGGCGCCCCTGCCGGCGCAGCAGGCCCGCCGCCACGGCGCCGGAGGGGCCGGCGCCAATGATCAGGATTTCAGTCTGTTCGGTACGTTGCATGTACGGTGTCTTTTTCAGAGAGAGGTGCCGGCAGGCGCCTGCGGCGGCGCGCGAAACAGCGGCGCCAGCACCAGCACCAGCGGCAGGCCCAGCATCAGCGTGACGCCAAAGGCCCGCAAGGCCGGCGTCTGGGACAGGCCCAGCAGGCCGAATGACAGCCAGGTGCTGGCCGCGCCGATCACCACGGCCAGCCAGGCGTGGGGATCGTCCTCGTGCTCCTGCAGGAAGATGCCGTAGTCGATGCCCACGCCCAGCAACAGCATCAGCGCCAGCACGTTGAAAAGCTGCCAGGGCTGGCCCCAGACGGACAGGACCACCGCCACCGCCAGACTGGCCAGCACGGTGGGCAGCCAGGCTCGCCAGGCCTGGCTGCCAAAGCGCAGCCACAGAGCCGCCAGCACCAGGCCGTGGCCCAGCACCAGCAGTTGCGTCATCGACAGGCGATAGCGCTGCAGCAGGCCGGAGATCTCGGCGGGCTTGTCCACCCAGACCACGCCCTCCAGCCCATGCGCTGCCTGCGCCAGCCCTGGCAGTGCGGCCTGACCGGCCACGCCGCGCAGCATGAGCATGCTGCGCCAACGGCCATCGCGCTCGCCCAGCCACAGGGGGCCGGCCGCCGCGGAGATGGACTGCTCCAGCCAGGCCTGCACGGTCAGGGGCTGCACCGGTGCGGCGGCAGGCGCACTGAAAGACTCGCCCAATTGGGCATTGATCCCTTGCAGCACCTGCTCCTCGACACGGCGCACCAGGGCCAGATCCTCGCTCTGGCGCCGGGCGGAAGGCACCCAGTCGGACACAGCCGTGTAACCGGCAAGCTGACCATGCTGCACCAGCACATCAAGCCGCTGCTTGAGCAGCTCCTCGCGCTGCAGCAGCTCCTGGTCGCTGGCCCCGTCGAGCAGGTAGAACTGGGCCGGGCTGGGCAGGCCCAGCATGTCACCCACCTGGCGCTGCTGGGCAACCAGGGCAGGCGCGCCGTTTTGCAGCTGGCGCACATCGTCCTGGATGTTCAGGCGCCCACCCCACGCCAGCCAGGCCGCCATGGCGGCACACAGCACCACCGAACCCGGCAGCGCTGCGCGCCAGCGCGGCCAGGCCATCAGGCTCAGGCCTATGCGCCGTGCAGCGGGGCTGGCGGGCATGTGGCCCCGGTCCAGCCAGGGGAACCAGCAGACCACGGTCAACATGGCGGCGGCCAGTCCCACCACGGAGAAAACGGCCATCTGCCGCAGTCCCGGGAAAGCCGCGACGCCCAGTGCCAGGTAGGCAATCACGCTGGTGCCCAGCGCCAGCCACAGTGCCGGCAGCAGGGAACGCATCAGCGCATGCGGCGTGCGCCGTGGGGCGCCCTGCCGGGCAGCAAAGTAGTGAATGCCATAGTCCTCGGCCACACCCACCAGGCTGGCGCCGAACACCAGGGTCAGCAAATGCACCTGGCCGAACAGGGCCGCCGTCACGCTCAGCGCCACCGCCGTGCCGATCAGAAGGGACAGGCCCACCAGGGCCATCGGGCGCACGGCGCGAAATGCCAGCCACGCCAGCAGCAGGACAGCGGCAAGGGAGCCCCAGCCGATGGTGTTGATCTCGCCATGCGCCTGCGTGGCCGCTGCCTCGGCATGCAGCGGTACGCCGGCCACCAGCAGTTGCGCATCGGGCCATTGCCGGCGCACATCGGCCAGGGCCTGCTGCAGCGCGTTCTGCAGCACGGGTTCGCCTGACAGGCGAAACGCCGAGCCCGACAGCGCGTACTGCAGCAGCACCCATTGCTGCCCCTGCCCGGACACCCACAGCTCACCGTCGCGCGGCCGCGCATGGCTTTGCGCAGCGCGCGCCGTCCACCAGGGGGTCCACAGGCCCAGGGGATCACGAATCCAGTCGGTCAACCGCGCCTGCAGGCCGGGCTGGTACAGGTCCTGCAGGACCTGCTGCACCAGGACCTCACCCGGCGTGTGCTGCAGCCGGTCGCGCTGCTGCGGCGTAAGCAGGGACTGGCGCCAGGGCTGGTAGAAATCCAGGGCCGCCTGCATGGAGACCTGCTGCGCCAGCGCCTGTTCGCGCAGCGGCGCGGCCGCCTGACGTGAAAGGCTTTGCCGCAACTGCTGTGCAGCCTGTCGGCTGCCGGCCCAGTCGGGCGTACCCAACAGCACGGTGACCTGGCGCGACAACTGGTCGGCCAGCTGCTGCGTGGCGCGCGTCACCTCGGGCGCCTGTTCATTGACCGGCAGCAGTGCCAGCACATCGGTGTCCATGCGCTGGCCATGCCAGAAATGCCATTGGTGCACGGCCACCACCAGCACGGCCAGCAGCCAGGCCAATGCGGCTGCACGCCACAGAAGGCCGGGACGGTCCTGGCTGCCGGTGTCGTGCGCGAGGGATGGACTGGTGCTCATGGCGCGGGCTCAGTCAAACAGGGTGGCATCCTGCGCACGCAGCGCCTGCTCGGCAACGGGGTTCGCCATCTGGATCTGGCTGCGGTCGCCGCGCGCCTCCTGCAATTGCACGGACTGCACAAACTGCTGGCCGCTCAGGTCCACCGCCTGCAGCCACTGGGCCAGCACGGGGTCGCGCGGCACCAGGTGGAGACTCCAGCCGGCACCCTGCACCTGGCCGCTGACCTCGAAGTAGTGGGTGAGCTGCGCCAGGTCCGCCGACACCACGGCAAACAGCATGGCATTGATGGTGCGCAGCACAGGCTCGTCCTGCGCGCGCATCTGCACGGCCGTGCTGCCATCGGCGCCGCGCGACAGCAGGCTGTCGGGCCTGACGATCAGCGTCGAGGCAAAGGGCTGTCGCACCTGCCAGGCGATGCCCTTGCCACGTGCCACGACGAAGTCGCCCGAGGATTTGAGCGGCTGCCTGAAGCCCTGCACGGTCTTGAGCTGCGTGAACTGACCACGCACCACAGGCGCGCTCTGCACGCGCTCACGCACCTGGGCCAACAGGGCCTGCTGTGACACTTGGGAGGCCGGGGCGGTCTGGGAGCCGTCGCCAACGCCGGAAACACCGGCAGCAGGCGCGGCCTGCAAGGCAGCCGGAAGAGACAAGGTGCAGGCCAGGGCGCAGGCCATGCCCCATGCAGCCAGGCGCGTCCCTCGGGCAGTCATGGCTGCACCCCCAGCCGTTCCCACAGCACGGGAGGGCAGACAAAGCACATCTCGCGCGTGCGCATGTCCACGGCCACCTGGGTGGTGTGGGCCGTGTTCACTTTCTCGCCCGTGGCGGCATCGCTGATCAGGTAGTCGATGCGCAGGCGGTTTTCCCACTCGGTGATGGTGGCCTTGATCCGGAGCTTTTGTCCGAACAGCGCCGGGCGCACGTATTTGAGACGCATGTCCACCACGGGCCAGCCGTAGCCGGAGTCTCGCATGCGGGGATAGTCGTAGTCGAAGTGGGCCAGCAAGGCGCTGCGAGCCAGTTCGAGATAGCGCACGTAGTGGCCGTGGTAGACGATCTCCATCACGTCGATGTCGTAGAACGCCGGCGTGACTTCGATCTCGTAGCTCAGCCGCTCGCGCGAGGCGATTTCCTGGTCAGTGGCCATGAAGGCTCCGCGTGAAGGGCAAATTACCCATGGTTGAGAGGATGCGTGGGTGCAGGTGCAGGCATGCCCTGCTCCCAGAACGGGAGGAAGTTGAACCAGTCATAAGGCGCCTTGCACAGCAGGCGTTCAAGCTGCCGGGCGTAGAGCCGGGCATAGCCGGCCAGCGCCTGCGCGCGCCGCGCACGCGGCAGTTCAACCTGGGCGGCAAGCGGCACGAACTCGACGGCATAGCCCCGCCCCTCATGCACGCAGCCCATGAAATACAGCGGGCACTTGAGCAGGGCAGACAGGATGTAGGGCCCGCAAGGGAAGGCGGCCTCATGGCCCAGAAACAGGGCCTGCGTGGTCTTGCTCTCATGCACAGGAACGCGGTCACCGGCAATGGCGATGAACTCCCCGCGCGCCACGCGGTCGGCCAGTGCCATGGCGGTGGCCATGTTGAAGTCCAAGACCTGCAGCAGCTGCACCCCGCTGTCCGGCGCCATGCGGCGCAGCAGGCGGTTGAAGCGCTCGGCATGCCGGGTATGCACCAGGATGGTCAGTTGCAGGCCAGAGCATTGCCGGGCCAGGGCCTGGCACAGCTCGATGCAGCCCATGTGCGCGGTCACCAGCACGGCCCCCTGCCCGCGGGCCATCAGGTCCAGCAAGGGCTGTTGCCCCTCCAAACGCACGTGCTCGGTGCGGTAGCTGTTCGTTACGGCAAGCAGCTTGTCCAGGATCACCTGGGCAAAGACACCAAAGTGCCGCAGGCCGTGCACCCAGCCCGGCCCGCGCGGCCACAGGCCATGCGCGTGTTGCAGGCGCTGCAGGTACTGCAGGGAAGCGCGCCGCGCCACCGGGCGCGTGAGCCAGTAGTAGCCGACGACCGGATACAGGCACAGCAAAAAGGGCCAGCGGCCCAGCCAGCGGTGAAGCTGGTAGAGCAGCCACATGCCGCCCACGCAGGTGCTTTCGCCGATCTGCGCCCAGTGGTGCGGGCTGCGTGTGGAAGGCCCGCTCATGACGCCCCCCGCGTTCGCAGTCGGCGCGCCAACAGTTGCGGGCTGCGCAGCAGCATGCCGCCGAACAGGCGCGCGTGCATGCCGGAGATCCGAAGGTTGTCGCTCCAGACCCTGAAGTGCGACAGCCCATCGGCGGGATAGGTCACGGGCGTGGGCAAGGTCACGAAGGCCACGCCGCGCCAGTGCAGGTGCACCAGCACTTCGGTGTCGAATTCCATGCGCCGCCCCATGCGGGAGCGGTCCAGCACCGCCACCGTGGTCTTCAGCGGATACACGCGGTAGCCGCACATGGAATCGCGAATGTCCAACGACAAGGTGTTGATCCACACCCACACATGGGTGAGGTACCGGCCATAAAGACGCGCCTTGGGCACGCTGGCGTCATAGGCGGGTGCCCCGCAGACCATGCTCCCCGGGTGGGCACGGGCCAGCGCCAGGAAGGCGGGAATGTCACTGACAGCGTGCTGGCCATCGGCATCGATCTGCAGCGCATGCGTGCAGCCCTGGGCCAGCGCGGCGCGCAGGCCGGCCATCACGGCGGCGCCCTTGCCCTGGTTGCTTGCCAGGCGCAGCACCTGGACCTGCCCTGCGTGCTGCGCTGCCAGCGCATCCAGCACGGCGGCGCAGCGCGGCTCCGAGCCGTCGTCCACCAGCAGGCAGGGCAGGCCTGCGCGCAGGCAGCCCCGAACCATCCCCCCCACCGTGTCGGGGTGGTTGTAGACGGGGATCAGGGCCGTGGGGCGAAAGCCAGGTGCCGTCATGGCCTGCGCTCCAGCAGGCGGCCGCTGGCATGCACGCCCCGCGCGGAACTCAACTCGAACTGCAGCCAGCCTTTCTCGGGCTGCCACTGCAGCTGCATCTGCACCGTATCGCCGGGCAGGATGGGCTGCTGGAACTTGAGCAGTTGCGCGTCGGCAAATCCGTGCTCCAGGCCGAAGGCCTGGGTCGCCAGGCTCACCACCCAATGCAGTTGCGCCACGCCGGGCACCAGGGATGCCTCGGGAAAATGCCCCTCCAGCACGCGCAGCCGGGGCTGCACCAGCAATTGCGCCGTGGCGCGCTGCGCGCTGCGTTCCTGCCATGCCGGCACGGGAATCACGGGATTGAACAAGGTCAGCAGGCTGTGATGCGTGGTCTTTCCCTGCGCATTCATGGGCATGCGCTCCACATAACGCCAGTGGCGCGGCAAGGCCACGCGGTCCACGCAGGGTTGCAGCAGCAAGCGCAGCGCCTGACCCATGCCGCGGCGGCCCTGCTGCTGCAACGCCTGCCAGCCCGCTTCGGACAGCTCCACCACCATGCCCACGCGCTGCGGCGCGCCGCCAGCCATGCCGCTGACGCCGAGCGGCTGCTCCAGCACCACGGCCCTGGCCTGCCGGACGTCACCATGGGTTTCCAGAACACGCTCCATGGCGGTCAGGGACACCCGCTTTTCGGCAATCTTCACAATGCGGTCTGCACGCCCCTGCAGCACGAAGCCCAGGCCGTCGGTGCCGGGCAAGGCACGGTCGGCCGTCTCCCACCAAAGCTGCGCATCAGGCAGATGGCGCGAGCGCACGGCAAGAAGCCCGCTGTCCGACAGGCGCAGCTCCACGCCAGGCAGGGCCTGCCAGGATTCGCCGTGTTCTGCGCGGCGGCGCCAGGCGATACCGCCCGTTTCAGAGCTGCCGAAGACTTCGGTGGGCGAATGGCCCAGCAGTTGCAGCGTGTGCTGCGAGGCGCTCTCGGCCAGTGGGCCGCCGGAGGAAAACACACCGCCCAGCCGCTCCATCGCCTGCGACCAGTCCAGGTGCGTCGGCAAGCGGCCGAGCATGGCGGGGCTCGATACCAGCAGGCTGCGCGGCGCCTGCTGCAGTGGCTGCACCAGATCCTCGGGATAGTGCGCCAGATGCGTGCCCATGGCGCGGCCCGCCGCCAGCGGCCACAGAATGCGGAACAGCAGGCCGTAGATGTGATGGTGCGCCACGGTGGAGAGCACCTGCACGTGCGGCTCCTGCGCCATGCCGGCACCGAACACGGCCTGCAGGGCCTGCACTTCGGCATCCAGCTGCGACAGCCGCTTTTCAATGCGCTCGGGCACCCCCGTGGAGCCGGACGTGAACAGCACGACGCGCGCCTTTTGCATGTCCAGGGGCTGTAGTACCACGCCGTCCGCGCCAGCGGCATCAGGCACCAGGGCCTGGGGCAACTCGCCCGCGCAGGCCGCCACCTGGGGCAGCAGCGCCGACAGCGTGTGCGCATGCAGGTCACTGGCCAGCACCGGCGTCTTGCCCGCGTGCCATGCACCCCATAGCGCAGCGGCAAAGGTCAGCGGATTGCCGCAGTACAAGGCCACTTCCGCCCCTTGCACACGCTGGAAGGCCGCGCACCACGCCCGGACAGCATCGACCCATTGCGCGTGCGTGACCGGCGCATCCTGCGGCCTTGCCACCACATGCCCTGCGTCCCTGGACTGCGGCAGTGCCACCTGCGCCAATGCCACCCATGCCAGTGCCAGACCTTGTTCGCTCTTTGTGGCCGTCATCCTTGCCTCACACATGTCCATGGCGCCTGCGCACACGCTGGCGCACCAGCCACTCCACCGCCATCAGCAGCCCCATGGCCCCATAGGCGATCAAACCGTTGTACAAGGCCCAGGCCTCGTCGCTGCCATACAGAGCCGTACCGGCCGCCACTGCGCCATTGCAGACAAAGAAGACGCACCAAACGGCCGTCACCCGGGCGGTGTAGCGCACGGCCGGCGCAGGCAGATCAGGCTGCCGCAGCCGGGCCAGGCGCTCCACCACCGACGGCGGAAACCACAGGCTCCAACCAAAGCCGGCCAGCAGGACGGCATTGACCAGCACCGGATAGAACTTGAGCGCCAGGCCATTGCCCTGCCACCACGAGGCGGCAGACAGCGCCGCCGCCCCCGCAGCGACCACCCACCAAAATCCTTCGCGGCTGCTGCAGGCACGCGCCAGCGCCAGCACCACCAATGCGGCGGCAATCCAGTGCGCAGCCACACGCCCCAACGCGGCATAGACGGCCAGCGGATAGAGCACCGTGGCCAGCAGCACAAGGCCTGTCGCGGTTTTGCGCATGGCAGGCGTGTTCCTCAGGCGACGGCGCTGTCTTCTTGCATCAGCTGATGCAGCGCATCCACCACGTCCTGGATGGTGCGCACCGACTTGAAGGCCTCGGCATTGAGCCGCCTGCCGACCAGAGGCTTCAGTTGGACGATCAGATCCACGGCATCAATGCTGTCGATGTCCAGGTCGTCATGGAGCCGGGCTTCGGGCGTGATGCGCTCCGCCTCGATATCGAAGGTTTCCGTCAGGATTTCGACGATGCGTTCGTAGATGGTTTCTTTGTTCATGAAAATGTCTTTGCTGCGGTCTGCGCGGAGGGCCGCACTCAGTGCGTGCGCTGGGCCGCCACGAAGGCAGCAAGCGCCTGGACGCTGCGGAAATGCTGGCGCGTCTGTTCCGAGTCCCCGGACAGGCTCACGCCGAAACGCTTTTGCAGCGCCAGGCCCAGCTCCAGCGCGTCGATGGAGTCCAGTCCCAGGCCCTCGACAAACAGGGGCTCGCCCGCATTGATCTGCTGCGGCGTGATGTCCTCCAGCGCCAGGGACTCGATGATGAGTTCTTTGATTTCTTGCTCAAGCTCAGGCACGGGACGGTTCCTTGAATAGTTGTGCGGACAGGTGGTCCGTGACATGTCGGGCCGCCACGGAGTCGCTGGCAGCGCCCTGGCAAAAGGCCTCGATACCGATGTCGTCACGGACTTCGATGAAAAAGTGGGGCTTGCGCGGCGGCACCTGCCACCACGGCGCGCCCTTGGTCAGCATGGGCAGGCTGCAATGGATGTGCACCGGCGTGATATCGATGCGGCCTCTGACCGCCACATGGGCCGCGCCGCGCTGCAGCCGGACTTTGCCGTGCAGCGGTGTTCGCGTGCCTTCGGGAAAGATGATCAGGTTGTTGCCGGATGCCAGCGAGCGCAGGCAGTCCTGCAGCAGGCCCTCGCCACGGCTGTTGGCAATGAAGCCGGCCGCCCGGATGGGGCCGCGCGTGAAAGGGTTGCCTGCCAGCGCCGCCTTGACGATGCAATCGGCATGGCGAACGAAGGAGATCAGGAACACCACGTCGATCAGCGATGGGTGATTGGCAAGAATCAGCAGGCCGCGCCGCTGCAGACGTTCACGGCCGTGCACTTCATAGGACAGAACGCCGACGCCCGCCATCAGGGCCACGAACCAGCGCAGGCTGTGATGGATCACCGACTGGGCCACCCACTGGCGCGACTGCGGCTGGCGCACGGTCAGCAGCAAGGCCGGATAGACCACGCAGCGCACCACCAGCCCACCCAGGCCGAACACGGCAAAGCACAGGCCGGTGGCCGCCAGGCGCCACTGACGATTGAGCCACTCAGCCATGAGCGCGCTCCCATCGCCATGTACCTGCGCCACGGCGCTGTGCCGGGCGCTGCGGGCCTGTCAGGGATGCCTGGCCGTCGTGCAACAGAAACTGCAACACCTGCAACCCGTGCGGTAAATGCTGCAAATGCGGCGCGTGGTCCGGTTCCGGCTGCGCGGCGTCCATGCCGGGCTGCCTGCTCAACTGGAAACCGGACTCCCCGGGTACTGCCCATTGCACCAAGACCGCCCAGGCGAATACCACCTGGGGCTCTGTGTGGAAGCCGTCATACGGAGCAGGCAGTGGCGCGTCATAGCAGACCAGCATGACTTGCGGCGCGCCTTCGTGCAGCAAGCCCAATGCTTCGACCATGCCCGCTTCCGGCGCGCAATCGGTGGACGCCACGCACAAGGCATTGGCACGCATGCCTCGCAAAATGGAATGCTGGGCGCCAATGCCGTTATGCACCGCCAGGCCGAATGCCGTGGGAGACAAAGCCTGCCCCAGGGCCTGCGTTTGCAGCAAGTCAAGGGACTTTTCGGCATCGCCGTAGCGCGAAGCCCAGACCACGGGCAAATCTGCCACTGCAGCCTGCGCCAGAACGGCGTCGGCAGGGATGACTACGCATCGCGCCAATCGCCCGAAGCGCCTGCGGACGATGGGTGAAACATGGGCAAGATCCGGATGCACCTGCCCTTGCGGCAGGATGGGTTGACGTGCCCACTGCCGCCACTGGGCAGGCTCCTGCAGTCCAGGCGCGAGCGCCGACCACACCCGAATCGCAAAAACGTGGCGCACGCAAATCTCCCTCTGATGCCGATGTTTGAATTTCACGCCCGATCGCTACCGGCCGTTGTTCTGACAAAAAACCGATGCATCTTAACTATTGAAACAAAAAATTCAATAGTATCTATTTTCAATATCTGTTACTTAAGTGCTACTGGCGACAGCGGGCGCAGCGTCGGTCCCATGGGTACGACGGCATCGTGGCCGACGGCTCTCCTGCCCAATGCGCCGGCTGCTCCTGAGCTGCGGCGCGGCGCCAGTGCGGCACGCCCACGGCCAATGCCGATATGGCCGTCCAGCCGTCGGCCACGCAGGTGGGCACGCTGCAGGCGCTTGTGCCCGACCAGAAAGGGGCTCCGTCGCCCGTGGGGCGTACGCAGTGCAACAAGGGCCGGCCTCCCCTGTTCTAGGTACCCGCCAATACGGCTGGCGCGCGCAGCGCACGGGCCGAAGCCGGCCGGGCTGGAGCGAGCATGGACCGGGAGGAGAAGGCTCCCCCCTCAGGAGATCACATTCCGAATGAACCGCGTCACGCCTTCGTGCAGGTTCACATAGGCGTAGTCCTGGGCACTGCCGTAGATGGCGTAGTCGCCCGCTTCAATCGTCATGGGGCCTTCGCTCAGGTCCACCAGCAGGCGGCCTTCGACCACGACGATCATCTCGTGCCAGCCTTCCGGGTCGGGTTCGGCCTGGTAGCGTTCGCCGGGGCCCAGGGACCAGGACCACAGCTGGGCCTCGCGCGTGGCGGGCACGCTGCCCAGCAGCATGGCCTGGCTTTCGGGCCGGGTGCCGCGCCAGGCCATGGCGTCCATGCGCAGGCGCTGCGCGGCCGGGTCGCTGACGATTTCTATGAAGCTGGCGCCCAGCGCATCGGCCAGCCGGTCCAGGCTGGAGAGGCTGATGTTGGTGTCGCCGCCCTCGAGCTGGACAACCATGCGTCGGCTCAGGCCTGCGGCCTCGGCCAGGGCCGCCTGGCTCAGTCCTGCACGCTGGCGAAGGCGGCGCAGGTTTTCGCTGACGAAAGCCAGGACATCGGAGCGCTCGCCAGCGCTGTGCAATATATTTCTCATATGATCTGCGCAATATGTTGCACACGTCATCTTCTCACAGTTCGCGCACGCCGCTACTCAGCCGGCAGGAGCTGGCCCTCATTGCCGTCACCATGGTCTGGGGCGGCACCTTTCTCGTGGTCCACCTGGCCATGCAGCACAGCGGGCCGCTGTTCTTTGTGGGCCTGCGCTTCGTCACGGCGGGTCTGATCGGGCTGGTGGTGTTCCGCAAGGTCATGGCCGGGCTCACGCGCACCGAGCTGGTCGCAGGCACGGCCATCGGCGCCAGCATCTTTCTGGGCTATGGTCTGCAGACCTTCGGCCTGCAGACCATCAGCAGCAGCAAGTCGGCGTTTCTGACCGCCTTGTATGTGCCCATCGTGCCCCTGCTGCAATGGCTGGTGATGGGCAAGCCGCCGCGATTGATGAGCTGGATAGGCATCGGCCTGGCCTTCACGGGCCTGATGCTGGTGGCGGGGCCCGAGTCCGGGGGAATGGAGTTGAACGTGGGCGAGATGGCGACCATGCTGAGCACGCTGGCGATTGCGGCCGAGGTGCTCCTGATCGGGCATTTCGCGGGCAAGGTCGATGCGCGGCGCGTGACCACGGTGCAGTTGCTGGCGGCCGGCACCATGGCGCTGCTGGCCATGCCCGTGGCTGGCGAGTCGGTGCCGGATTTCTCGTGGATCTGGCTGACGGCCGCCGTGGCCATGGCCTGCGCCAGCATCCTGATCCAGCTGACCATGAACTGGGCCCAGAAGTCCCTGTCGCCCACGCGCGCCACCGTGATCTATGCCAGCGAGCCGGTCTGGGCCGGCATCGTGGGGCGCATGGCCGGCGACCGGCTGCCGGGGCTGGCCATCCTGGGGGCAGTGCTGATCGTGGGCGGGGTGCTGGTCAGCGAGCTGAAATGGAGCCGGCGCAAGGCTGGAGCATCCACGGCTTGAGAGGGACGGGGGCGACATCCGTGGTGCTGTCCCGGTGCTGCCTTGATGCGGCCTTGATGGCGTTGTACGCAAACACAATCCGCCCTTGAGGCAGCCGTCCCTAGAGTCAAGGCCTCACAACAAATGGCTTCCCGATGAAGCCGCGCCGCCATGAGACCTGTCGCCATCCTCCAGCACGAATCCACCCAGGGCCCCGGCGTTCTGCGTGAACACCTGGAGCAGCAGTGCATTCCCTACCGAATGTTGCAGCCCGCCCTCGATGGCAAAGCCCCTGTGCATGCCGCCGACTACAGCGGCATCGTGGTGCTGGGCAGCAACCATTGCGTCAACGAGGGCCTGCCCTGGATGGAGGATGAACAGTCCCTGCTGGCCGACGCGCTGCGGCATGACGTTCCCGTGCTCGGCCACTGCTTCGGCGCGCAGATGCTGGCGCGCGCCATGGGCGCCAGGGTCTGGCGCAACCCCTGCCCCAACATTGGCTGGAGCCGCATCTGGGTGACGGCCGCCGCCCAGCAGCTCATGGACCTGCCGCGCGAGGCCACGATCTTCCATTGGCACTACGACACCTTCGAGATCCCGCGCGGCGCCGTGCGCACCATGTACGGCAGCCATTGCCTGAACAAGGGTTTTCGACATGGTCGGCACTGGGCCTTCCAGGGCCACATGGAGGTGACTGCCGCCAGCGTGGCTGCCTGGTGCGCCGAAGGCCATGACGAGCTGCTGCGCGCACGCGGCCCCGCGGCGCAGACCGAGAGCGAGATCCTGCGCCACCTGGACCTGCGCATTCCCGTGCTGCACGCCCTGGCCCACCGCACCTACCGGGCCTGGACGTCACAGCTGCAGCGGCCCGTGGTCGTGCCCCTGAGCGCGGCCAGCCGGTAAACCTTCCAGGCCAGGCAATCCCTGGTGAATACCCTGGGTGCGCTTGACGCAGCTTTTGCGTGCAGGGAAACTTTCGATACGAAATAGAAACCTTTCGAATCGAAAGAATCCATGCAGGAACAAGGCAACAGTTCACTCAAGCGCAGGCTGCAGATCGTGGAGCTGGCGCGCAAGACCGACGAGGTGCGGGTGGAGGCGCTGAGCGTGCTCTTCGGCGTCTCCACCGTCACCATCCGCAACGACCTGCACTACCTGGAGCAGCAGGGCTATGTGGTGCGCGCCTTCGGCAAGGCGCGCTACAACCCGGCCCTGCTCAAGACGGCGGCCGAGCTGCCCGGCGCCCACGCCGCCGCACAAGGCCCGGCACAGGCCCAGGTGGCCCAGGGCGCCCTGGGCTGGATTGAAGACGATGCGTCCGTCTTTCTTGGCGGTGGCCGCATCACCCACCGCGTGCTGCCGCTGCTGGCCAGCCGCCAGGGCATTGCGCTGACGCTGCACGACCTGTCCATGGTGGCGACGGCCCGGCAGTTTCTCGATTGCACCATCCACATCACGGGCGGCTCGCTGGCCGGCGACGAGCCCTGCCTCATCGGCCCCGGCGCTGAAACGGGCCTGCGCGGCCGGCCGCTGGACATCTGCCTTTTCGAGATCTGCGGCATCGACGAGCGCAACCGCCTGCTGTGCCGCGACCCGGGCGCCGCGCGGCTGTACGCGGCAGCCGTGGAGCACAGCGCCAAGGCCGTGGCGCTGGCACTGGATCTGGACAGCACCTCGGGCGGACACCCGGTCTGCGACATCGCTCAACTCGACGGCCTGTGCGCGCACCAGGACATGGAGCCCGGCGCCTTCGATCTGCTGGAACGCCACCGGCTGCAGGCCACCCACAAGGCCGAGGGCCGCATCGAGTTCGCCAGAAGCTGAGTTTTTCCACAACGACAGAGGGAGGGAGACCGCCATGGACCGCAACACGTTTCTCCAGCGCATGCTGGCCGGCGCATTCACATTCGGCCTGCCGGCCAGCCCGGCGCTTGCACAGCCGGGCCCCGGCCCCGCGCGCACCATCGGTGTGTCCCTGCTCACGCAGCAGCACCCGTTCTACCTGGAGCTGGCCCAGGCCATGCAGCAGGAAGCCGCGCGGCAGGGGCTGAAGCTGGACCTGAGCATTGCCAACCAGGACCTGGGCAAGCAGATCTCCGATGTGGAGGACTTCGTCAGCAAGAAGGTCGATGCCATCATCCTGTCGCCCGTGGATTCACGCGGCGTCAAGGCCGCCGTGCTCAAGGCCGCCGCCGCCCGCATACCCGTGATCACCGTGGACATTGCGGCCAGCGGGGTGGAAGTGGCCTCGCACGTGGCCACCGACAACCGCGCCGGCGGCGTGCTCGCCGGCCAGCTCATGGCCCGCGCCACGGGTGGCAAGGGCCAGATCGGGGTGCTGCACTACCCGTCCATACAGTCCGTGGTCGATCGCGTGGAGGGCTTCAAGTCGGCCATCGCGGCCTTCCCCGGCATGAAGATCGTCTCGGTACAACCCGGCATCACACGCGCCGAGGCCCTGTCCGCATCGCAGAACATGCTGCAGGCCCACCCCGACCTGGCAGGCATCTTCGGTTTTGGCGACGATGCGGCCCTGGCCGCGCTGGCCAGCGTCAAGGCCGCCAGAAAGCTGGAGCAGGTGAAGATCGTGGGCTTTGACGGCATGGCCGAGGCCCGCGCAGCCGTGGACCGCGAACCGGCCTTCGTGGGCGTGATCCGCCAGTACCCCGACCAGCTGGGACTGCAATCCGTGGCCCTTGCCGCGCAATTGCTGTCGGGCAAGCCGGTGGAAAAACTCCACCCCGTGCTGCCCGGCGTGTACACGGCTGCCGCCAGGTAAATGGACCTGCGGAGCCCGCCATGCCAGGCCCCACTGCACACGGCCGCCCAGGCCGTGCCATGCTCGACGCCGTTGCGCCGCCCCCCATGCTCGAGGCCCGGGCACTGGCCAAATCCTTTGGCGCCGTGCAGGCACTCAAAGGCGTTTCCTTCCGCCTGCGCGCAGGCACGGTGCACACGCTGCTGGGAGAGAACGGGGCCGGCAAATCCACCCTGCTCAAGATCCTGGCCAGCGTACACCGGCCCGATGGCGGACAGCTGCTGGTGGCCGGCGCCCAGGCCCGGCTCGGCAGCCCCGGCGATGCGCAGCGCCACGGCATCGCCATCGTTCACCAGGAGCTGAGCCTGGCGCCCAACCTCAGCGTGGCGGACAACCTGTTTGCCGCGCGGCTCCCGCAGCGGGCCGGCTGCGTGGACCGCCGCGCACTGCGCCGCGACGCCGCCGCGCTGCTGGCCCGCCTGGGCATGGACCTGGACCCCAACGCGCAGGTGGCCGAACTGTCCCTGGCCCAGCGCCAGCTGGTGGAGATCGCCAAGGCGCTGTGCCAGCCCTCGCGCATCGTCATCATGGACGAGCCCACCTCCTCGCTCAGTGACAGCGAGGCGCAGATTCTCTTCACCCTCATCGCCCGCCTCAAGGCCGAGGGGCGCGCCATCATCTATGTCTCGCACCGCATGGACGAGATCATGCGTATCTCCGACGAGATCACCGTCATGCGCGATGGCAGCTCCATCTGCACCCTGGCGCGGGACGAAACCGACATCGGGGCGCTGATCGCGCTCATGGTGGGGCGCCAGATGCAGGACATCTATCCGCCGCGCGGCCCCGCCCCTGACCGCAGCACGCGCGCCCTGCTCCAGGTGCGCGGCCTGGGCCTGGCCGGGCGCTTCGAAGGCATTGACTTCGAGGTCCACGCGGGCGAGATCGTGGGATTTTTTGGTCTGGTCGGCTCGGGCCGGTCCGATGTCATGGATGCGCTGTTCGGCATGCACCGCTGCACGGGCAGCATCCTCATGCACGGCCGGCCGCTGCGCCTGCGCTCGCCGGCCGACGCCATTGGCCAGGGCATGGCCTTCGTGACCGAGAACCGCAAGGAGCAAGGCCTGGTGCTGGACCAGTCCGTGCAGCACAACATCTGCATGGTGCAGGTGCACAGCGGGCGCGGCGGCGCACTGCTCACCGACGAGGCCGCCGAGCAATCGCTGGCCCTCGCCTGCGTGCAGCGGCTGAAGATACGCGTTGCCGGCCTGCACCAGCCCGTGCGCCAGCTGTCGGGCGGCAACCAGCAAAAGATCGTGTTCGCCAAATGGCTGGCCATGCGCCCCCGGCTGCTGGTGCTGGACGAGCCCACGCGCGGCATCGACGTGGGCGCGAAGTTCGAGATCTATGCCCTGATCCGCGAGCTGGCAGCAGCCGGCACGGCCGTCATCCTGGTGTCGTCGGAACTGCCCGAGGCACTGGCCATGAGCGACCGGCTGCTGGTCATGCGCAACAAGCGCCTCGTCCAGAGCCTGGACACCCTCCATCTGCGCCAGGAGACCGTGATGGCGCACGCCACCGGAGCAGGACTGCCATGACCCCTTCCGAACTGAGCATCACCGCGTCTGGCTCCTCCAAAGCCTCCGACGCTGCCGACGCCGCCGAAGGCATCCCGGACAGTCAGGAAACAAGGCGAGACGGCTTGCGAGCTGGCTGGCGATCGCTGCGGCGCCACGCCGGCACCCTCATGGGCCTGGCCGCCCTGGTGCTGCTGTTCTCCCTACTGTCGCCGGCCTTTCTGACGGGCGGCAACCTGCGCAACGTGCTGCTGCAGGTGTCCATCATCGCCATCGTGGCCTTCGGCATGACCTATGTGCTGCTGCTGGGCGAGATCGACCTCTCGGTGGGATCGGTGGTCGCCCTGGCAGGCAGCGTGGCCGGCCTGATGCTGGGCCAGGGCCTGGCGCCCGCCCTGGTGCTGCCCGCCGTGCTGCTGTGCGGCCTGCTGCTGGGCGCGCTCAACGGCTCGCTGTCGGCGCTGCTGCATCTGCCGTCCTTCATCGTGACGGTGGCGACCATGGGCATCTTCCGGGGTCTGGCCTATATCGTCTCGGGCGGCATGCCGGCGCCGGTGGACAACGAGGCCTTTCTGTGGATCGGCAACGGCGAATGGCTGGGCATGCCCGTGCCCATCTGGATCCTGGCCGCACTGCTGGCCGCCAACCACTTCGTGCTGGCCCGCACCGTCTTTGGCCGCAAGACCTATCTGGCAGGCGGCAATGCCGAGGCGGCCACCTATGCGGGCATACGGGTGGGGCGGCTCAAGATCGCCATCTTCATGCTGTCGGGGCTGATGGCGGCCGTGGGCGGCCTGCTGCTCACCTCCCGCCTGTACTCGGCCCAGCCCAACGCGGCCATGGGCTGGGAGCTGGACGCCATTGCCGCCGCCGTGCTGGGCGGCACGCGCCTGGCCGGAGGCCACGGCAGCGTTGCGGGCACCTTGATAGGGGCGCTGATGATCGGCGTCATCAACAACGGCATGAACCTGATGAGCGTGCCCTACTTCTATCAGCTCATCGTCAAGGGCAGCGTGATTCTGGTGGCCGTGTGCATCGATGTGCACAGCAGGCGCAGGCGCTGACGCATGGGCCGGCGGTGCAGCGAACGGCGCACGGGGTTTGATTCCAAAGGGAGGGAGAGCATGCAATCCATCATGACCATGGGCGAGATCCTCGTCGAAATCATGGCCGAGCGAAAAGGCCAGAGCTTTCGCGCGCCGGGGCCGCTGGCCGGGCCCTATGCCAGCGGGGCGCCCGCCATCTTCATCGACCAGGTGGCCCGGCTGGGGCATCCGGCCGCCATCATCGGCTGCGTGGGCGATGATGATTTTGGCTGGCTCAACATCGACCGCCTGCGCCGCGACGGCGTGGACACCAGCGCCATCGCCGTGTGCAAGGGCGCCGTCACGGGCAGCGCCTTCGTAACCTACCGCGACAGCGGCGAGCGCGACTTCATCTTCAACATCACCAACAGCGCCTCGGCACAGCTGCAGCCCGAGCAGGTCAACCAGGCCGTGCTCAAGGACTGCGCGCATTTCCATGTCATGGGCTCGTCGCTGTTCTCGTTTCGCATCATCGATGCCATGAAGAAGGCCATCGAGATCGTCAAGGCCCAGGGCGGCACCGTGTCCTTCGACCCGAACGTGCGCAAGGAGATGCTGCGCATCCCCGAAATGCGCGAAGCCCTGGCCTACATCCTGGAGTTCACTGACATCTTCCTGCCCAGCGGCCACGAGGTCACCCAGCTGGCCCGCTCGGCCGACGAGGCCGGTGCCATCGCCGAGATCTTTGCGCGCGGCGTGCGCGAAATCGTGGTCAAGCGCGGCGCCGGAGGCTGCAGCTACTTCAGTGCCGACGAGCTCATCGACCTCGACGCCCTCCCCGTGGACGTGGCCGACCCCACGGGCGCGGGCGACTGCTTCGGCGCCACCTTCATCACCTGCCGGCGCCTGGGCAAGACCGCGCTGCAATCGCTGCGCTACGCCAATGCGGCCGGCGCGCTGGCCGTCTCCAGCACGGGGCCGATGGAGGGCACATCCGGCTTTGCGGGGCTCGACGCGCTGCTGGCACAGCAGCCGCAGCACCTGCGGCATGCGGTGATGGAGGGCTGAAACCATGCTCACCCACCTCACCCGTCTGGCACAGTCACGCCGCGGGCAGGCGCCAGCAGCCGCTGGCGGCGCGAACGGCGCACTCGGCATCTACTCCATCTGCTCGGCCCATCCCCTGGTCATCGAGGCGGCCATGCACCAGGCGCTGGACGACGGCACGCCGCTACTCGTGGAGGCCACCGCCAACCAGGTCAACCAGTTCGGCGACTACACCGGCATGCAGCCCGCCGACTTTCGCCGTTTCGTGCTGGCCATTGCCGACCACTGCGGCCTGCCGCCAGACCGCGTGCTGCTGGGCGGCGACCACCTGGGCCCCACGGCGTGGACGCACCTGCCTGCCGCCGAGGCCATGGAACTGGCGCAGGACCTGGTGCACGCCTATGCGGCGGCCGGCTTCGTGAAGCTGCACCTGGACGCCAGCATGGCCTGCGCAGACGACCCCCAGGCGCTGGACGACGAAACCGTGGCCCGCCGCGCTGCCCTGCTCTGCCAGGCGGCCGAGCGCGGCAGCACCTGCCCGGCGCCCGGCCCCGTCTACGTGATCGGCACCGAAGTGCCCGTGCCCGGCGGCGCCGCGCATGCGCTGGAGCATGTGCAAGTCACTGCCCGCGCCGACGCCCAGCGCACGCTGCAGGTGCACCGCGACGTCTTCGCGCAGCAGGGGCTGAACGCTGTCTGGCCGCGCATCATCGCGCTGGTGGTGCAGCCGGGCGTGGAGTTCGATCACACGCGCGTGGTGGACTACGCGCCAGCCGGGGCAGCCGACCTCCGGCAGTTGCTGCGCCAGCATCCGCAACTGGTCTTCGAGGCCCACTCCACCGACTACCAGCGGCCCGAGGCCCTGCGCCAACTGGTGCAGGACGGCTTTGCCATCCTCAAGGTCGGGCCCGGCGCCACTTTTGCGCTGCGCGAGGCGCTGTTCGCGCTGGCCGCCATCGAGGAGCAGCTCGTGGACGCACCCCAGCGCTCCCACCTGCCTGCCGTGCTGGAGTCCGCCATGCTGGGCCGCCCCGCCAACTGGGAGCGCTACTACCGCGGCGAGCAGCCCGATCCCGGCGCCCAAAGGCTGCTGCGCATCTACAGCTACAGCGACCGCATCCGCTACTACTGGGCCGACCCCACGGTGAACGCCGCCGTGGCGCGGCTGCTGGACAACCTGTCCGCCTGCACCCTGCCCGAGAACATGCTCAGCCAGTTCCTCCCAGCCCAATACCAGGCCGTGCGCGCCGGGCGGCTGGCACCCTCGCCCCACGCACTGGTGCTGGACCGCGTGCGCGAGGCGATACGGCCGTATGCGGCAGCTTGTGGGGGTGTTGTGTGATGTGCCAGCCCCGTAGGGGAACTGGGTCTTGAACTGGGCAATTATGTTTGCACATATACTTTTTAAACCCGTTCCCCCGCTCAAGGAGTAGCTGCCATGTCGCAAATCACACTCTATTTGGACGACACCACCCAAGCTCTGGTGGAAGAGGCGGCCAGAGTCAATGGCATGTCCAAGAGCCGCTGGGTCGCCGAGATCATTCGCAAGTACGCAGCGCATGAATGGCCTCAGGATTGCATTGAGCTGGCAGGTCGCTTCGCCGATTTCCCTCTTGCGAACGAACATAACGCTCCAGTTGCCACCGATGTGCCTCGAGTCGGCTATTGACATGCGGCCATGCTGATCCTCGACAGCAACACCATCAGCTACTACTTTCGCGGAGACCCGCAGGTAGTGCCTCGCCTGCAGGCTTTGCGCCCCACCGACATCGGCGTACCGGCCATCGTGGAGTACGAGCTGCGTTATGGACTGCAACGCTTGCCACCAGCCGCCTCCGCGCCCCGTCTTGAGGCATTGGTGCAACTCCTGCGCCCCATGCAGTTGCTGGTATTCGACAGCGAATGCGCGACTCATGCCGCCCGCTTACGCGCAGCGCTGGAGGCCAAGGGCATGCCGATAGGACCGCACGACACCTTGATCGCAGCAACTGCATTGCGCCATAAGGCAGCGCTGGTCACCCGCAATATCCGGGAGTTTTCTCGTGTGCCCGACTTGCAGTGCCTGAACTGGCACATGGATTGATCCTCGCCCACCACAGCCTCACAGGCGCGCCGCTTCCGCCCTGATCAAATCCCACACGCTTTGCGCCACGGGCGACAGTTCGCGTTGGCGGCGGCGCACCAGCATGATGTCGCGCTGCACGCGCGGCAGCAGGGGGCGGCTGGCGAGGGCGTCGGGGGTGGGGGCGCCACTCGCGGGAGCTCGCCATGCCTGCGGCACGGCCAGTTCCGGCACCACGCTCAGGCCGAGGCCCGCCTGGAGCATGCAGAAGATGGTGGTGGTGTGGCCGACTTCCTGCACCACGGCGGCCTCGGCATCGTGGGCCTGCAGCGCGGCGTCGATCAGGCGGCGGCTGCCCGAGGCGTGGTCCAGCAGCACCAGCGGCTGGCCGGCCAGGTCGCTCCAGGCCACCTGGCGCTTGCGGGCCAGCCGGTGCGTGGCCGGGCAGACCAGGCAAAAGGGCTCGCTGAGTATGGTTTCGCAGTACAGGTCATCGCGGCCCTGCGGGTCGATGACCACGCCGAAGTCCACCTCGCCGCTGCGCACGCTTTGCAGCACATCGCTCTGGATGCGGTCCAGCAGCAGCAGCTCGATGCCCGGCGCCTGCTCGCGGCAGCGCGCAATGCAGCGCGGCATCAGATGCGCCGACAGCGTGGGGCTGCTGGCCACGCGCACCTTGCCCAGGCGCTGGGTGGCCAGGCCGCTGACTTCGAGCAGGCATTCATCCAGCGCGTCCAGCACGCGCGTGGCATGGCCCTGCAGCAGTCGGCCGGCGTCGGTCAGCTCCACCTCGCGCGTGGTGCGGTGCAAAAGCTGCACGCCCAGGGCCTGCTCCAGCTCGGTGACATTGCGGCTGACGGCGGGCTGGGTGAGCGCCATCAGCTCGCCGGCGCGGCTGAAGTTGCGGCTTTCCGCCACGGCCAGGAAGGCGCGCAGCTGGCGCAGGCTGATATTCATACGGAAAAATTATAAAACCATCAGATAAATCCATTTCTCTTTTCAATGGCCGTGGCGTCCAATCGGGGCCTTGCAGCCTGGCTGCACGAACCGATAGTTAGTTGGAGAGAGTTTTCCCATGGCACGCCCCCGCTTCGCCCCTGACAATTTCACGCTGATGCTGCTGTCCACCGTGGCACTGGCCAGCTTCCTGCCCGCCTCGGGCACCGTCTCGCAATGGCTGGAGGTGGCGACCACGCTCATGGTCAGCCTGCTGTTCTTCCTGCACGGCGCCAAGCTCTCGCGCGAGGCCATCTTTGCCGGCATAGGCCACTGGCGCCTGCACCTGACCATCTTCGCGGCCACCTTCGTGCTCTTTCCCCTGCTGGGCTGGGCGCTGCGCCCCGTGCTGGAGCCCCTGGTCACGCCCGAGATGTACATGGGCGTGCTCTTCCTGTGCACGCTGCCGGCCACGGTGCAATCGGCCATCGCCTTCACGGCCATGGCGCGCGGCAACATGCCCGCTGCCGTGTGCAGCGCATCGGCCTCCACGCTGATGGGCATCGTGATCACGCCCATCCTGGTCAGCATGCTGCTGCACAAGAGCGCCGAAGGGGGCGACGCGCTGCAGGCCATCGGCAAGATCGCGCTGCAGCTGCTGCTGCCCTTTGTGCTGGGCCATCTGCTGCGGCCCGTGATCGGCGGCTTCATCTCGCGCCATGCCAAGCGCGTGAAGTTCGTGGACCAGGGCTCCATCCTGCTGGTGGTGTACACGGCCTTCAGCGCCGCCGTCATCAGCGGCCTGTGGCAGCAGACGCCCCTGCCCGCGCTGCTGGGCCTGCTGCTGCTGTCGTCCATCCTGCTGGCCCTGGTGCTGGTCATCACGTCATGGACGGCGCGCCGCCTGGGCTTTTCCAAGGAGGACGAGATCACCCTGGTGTTCTGCGGCTCCAAGAAGAGCCTGGTCAGCGGCGTGCCCATGGCCAAGGTGCTGTTCGAGTCCAGCGCCGTGGGCGCCATCGTGCTGCCGCTGATGATCTTCCACCAGCTGCAGCTCATGGTCTGCGCCGTGCTGGCCCAGCGCTATGCACGCCGGCCCATGCACCCCGAGGCGATCGAGGATGGCGCCGTGCCCGCCAGCGCTGCGCCGGCCGCCAAGGCCGGAACGGCGCCGGCCAAATAAGGCGCGGGCGCGCTCCCATCACAAAAAAGCCTGGCTCTCGCGCCAGGCTTTTTTGCATCTCAGCCCTTCAGGGCCAGGTTGTTGAGCTTGTCCAGACGCTCGGGCCAGCTTCCCTGCTGCGCCGACTGCAGCAGGATGCGCGTCCAGGCGATCCAGGCGTCCCACTGCACGCGCTTGTCCCAGGCATTGCCCCAGCCGCTGAAGCACTGCAGCGCGCTGGTGGCTGCGCGCGCGGCGTCGTCGGCGCGGCCGGCAGACAGGTAGAGCTGGGCCAGCACCATCTGCGGCTCGCCCACCCAGGGGTTCAGGCGCACGGCGCTTTCCAGCACGGCCGTGGCGGCGTCCAGGTCCACCAGCGGCTGGTCCAGCTGGATCACCGACCAGTACAGCGACACGGCAGCGGCCTCGTCGCCAGGCGACAGCTGCCGGCTGCAATGGTCGAACACCGGCGGCAGCGGCAGCTGGGCGCGCAGCGCCGGGTGCTGCAGCGCACGGCCCAGGTCGCTGATCTGGCTGAGCATGCGGCTGGCAGGCCGCATGGGACCGGGCCACAGCGAGGCCGCCCAGTGCACGCTCTGCTGCCGCTGGTTCTGCACCTGCGGAAACTGCGAATAGATGTCTTCCTGCCAGCTGAACCACTGCTCCATGGCATCGGCCATGCTCACGATGGTGAAGGCCGCCACCTCATAGGCGCTCAGGCGCTGGCTGCGGCCGGCGGATTCCAGCGCCATGGAGCCGTCTTCGGCCAGGTCGCCGGCCAGGATCTTCTGCATGAACTGCGTGCGGCTCATGGTGCAGAACAGGTAGACCAGGTGCTCGGCGCCCTCGCCCACCAGTTCGCGCAGGCGGCCGCGCTCGCTGCCCGCGTCGAACTTGACCAGGTCCACGAAGGCGTTGCCGTAGACGCTGTGCAGCAGGCCCAGCAGGCGCACGTCGCGCGGCTGGCGCCACAGCGCCAGCGAACGGGCCACGCCCGCCAGGTGGTGGCGGAAGGTGCCGGCCTTGTGCCAGTCCTGGCCCACGCCGCGCGCCAGCACCACGGGCAGCACGGGGGCGAGGTCGGCATCCCTGCGCAGCCATTCCTCGTCGAGCAGGTCCTGGGCGCGCGTGAACAGCGCCTCGTCAAGTGTCTGGAACAGTGTCGGGACAGGCAGGCTCATGCAGGCACCTCCATGGCAGCGGCGGGCCGCTGGGTATATTGCGCCACCCAGCCCGCCGTGTCGGCGAACAGGCGCAGCGCCTTGATGCGCCGCGTGGCGGTCAGCGTGAAGCGGTGCTCCACGCCGGCCGGTATGCGCAGGTAGTCGCCGGGCTGCACGCGCAGCACGCGCTCTTGGCCGTGGGCATCAAAAAATCCGAACAGGCCTTCGCCTTCGAGGATGTAGCGCACCTCGTCATCGGCATGGGTGTGAGGCTTGTCGAAGCGCTCCAGCGCCTCGTCCAGGCCCGGCGTGCCTGGGTGCAGCACGACCAGGTCCATGCTGTGGTAGCCATGGGCCACGCATTCGTCGACCACCAGCATGCCCACGGCCTGGACCACGGTGGCCTTGCCGCCGTCGTCCAGCTGGGCCTGCGCCAGCAGCGCGGCCAGGCCGGGCTCGGGCGCCAGCGGGCGGTGCTGCCATTGCACGCCGATGGCGGCCACGAAGTCCGCGTCGGAAACCCGGTGGGATGCGAGGCTGCCCATGCTCTTACCAGGCCGCCGTGTAGGCGCCCTTGAACTGCGTGTCGATGAACTGGCGCACCTCGGGCGACTGATAGGCCTTGACGAAGGCCTGCAGGCCCGCGTCCTTTTCATGGCCGGCGCGCGTGGCGATCAGCACGGTCACGTACGGCGTGTCCGTGGCTTCCAGCGCCAGCGAATCCTTTTGCGGCGACAGGCCTGCGGCCACGGCGTAGCTGCTGTTGACGGCGGCAGCGTCCAGGTCGTCCAGCGAGCGCGCCAGCTGGGCGGCCTCCAGCTCGACGAACCTCAGCTTCTTCGGATTGGCCGTGATGCCCAGCACCGAGGCACGGGCGCCCGCGCCGGTCTTCAGTTCGATCAGCTTTTGCGCGGCCAGCACCATCAGCGCACGCGAGCCATTGGTGGGGTCGTTGGGGATGCCCACGCGCGCACCGCTCTTGAGGTCGGCCAGGCTTTTGATCTTCTTGGAGTACACGCCCATCTGCTGGTTGACCGCACGGGCCACGGGCACGAGCTTGTAGCCGCGGTCCTTGTTCTGGGCGTCCATGAAGGGCTGGTGCTGGTAGATGTTGGCATCCAGCTCGCCCTGCGACAGCGCCGCATTGGGCTGGATGAAGTCGCCGAACTCGACCAGCTTCACCTTCAGGCCGTTCTTCTCGGCCACTTTCCTGGCCACCTCGGCGATCTGGGCATGCGGGCCCGAGGTCACGCCGATGGTGACCGAGCCGTCGGCCGCATGGGCCGGCAGCGCGGCCATTCCCGCCAGGGGCAGGACGGCAGCCAGGGCCAGCGATTGAAGCAATGCGCGCTTTTTCATGGAATCCCTCTTTCAGACAATCTCGCGGCAGCTTGCCGCCCCGGCCACGCCAGCCGCACCGGCCGCCGGGGTGTGTGGATCAGCGGTGGCTCAACCTGCGCACCGCCCAGTCGCCCAGGCTCTGGATGGCCTGCACGAAGAAGATCAGGATGATGACCACGGCCAGCATCACGTCGGGCAAAAAGCGCTGGTAGCCGTAGCGGATGCCCAGGTCGCCCAGGCCGCCGCCGCCAATGGCGCCGGCCATGGCCGAGTAGCCGGTCAGGCTCACGAAGCTGATGGTCAGGCCCGCCACGATGCCGGGCAGCGCCTCGGGCAGCAGGATCTTCCAGACGATCTGGCCCGTGGTGGCGCCCATGGACTGGGCCGCTTCCACCAGGCCGTTGTCCACCTCGCGCAGCGCGGTCTCCACCAGGCGCGCCACGAAGGGGGCTGCCGCAATGGTCAGCGGCACCACGGCCGCCCAGGTGCCGATGGACGAGCCCGTGATCAGACGCGTCAGCGGGATGATGGCCACCAGCAGGATGATGAAGGGCGTGGAGCGCAGCGCATTGACGATCCAGCCCACGATCTTGTTGGCCGGGCCGTTCTGCAGCACGCCGCCGTGGTCGGTCAGGCGCAGGAACACACCCAGGGGAATGCCGATCAGGCCGCCCACCAGGCCCGAGACGCCGACCATGATGATGGTCTCCCACAGCGAGCTGACGAACAGCTCCAGCATCATTTCCGAAAAATTCTCAAACATCGCTCAATCCTTGGTGGAAACGATCTGCACCTGCACGCCGGTGGCGCGCAGATGGTCCACGGCGGCATCGATCTTTGCCGCGTCGCCGCTGGCGAAGACGGCCAGCGAGCCGAAGGTCTGCTCCTGGATCTCGTCGATCTGGCCATGCAGGATGGACAGGTCCAGCCCCAGCTCGCGGATCAGGTGCGACAGGATGGGCTGGTAGGCGCTCTCGCCCGCATACGACAGGCGCAGCAGCCGGCCTTGCTGGCCCGGCGCCAGCTGGGCGGCCAGCGCATTCACGCGCACGGCCACCGACTCGGGCAGTTGCTGGGGCACGATCTCGTCGATCAGGCTGCGCGTGATGGCCTGCTGCGGGCGCGTGAACACGTCGATCACGGGGCCCAGCTCGGCAATCTCGCCGCCGTCGATCACGGCCACGCGGTCGGCGATCTGCTTGATCACCTGCATCTGGTGCGTGATCAGCACCACGGTCAGGCCCAGCTCGCGGTTGACCTTGCGCAGCAGGTCCAGGATGGAACGCGTGGTCTCGGGGTCCAGGGCCGAGGTGGCTTCGTCCGACAGCAGCACCTTGGGGTGGCTGGCCAGCGCGCGCGCAATGCCCACGCGCTGCTTTTGCCCGCCCGATATCTGCGCCGGATAGCGGTCGCGCAGCGCGCTCAGGCCCACCAGGTCCAGCAGCGGGTCCACGCGCTTCTTGATGTCGTCCGCCGACATGCCCGCCAGCTCCAGCGGCAGCGCGGCGTTGTCGAACACCGTGCGCGAGGACAGCAGGTTGAAATGCTGGAACACCATGCCGATGTCGCGGCGCGCCGTGCGCAGCTCGGCATCGCTGAGCTGCATCAGGTCACGGCCGCCCACCAGCACCTGGCCGGAGGTCGGGCGGTTGAGCAGGTTCAGGCAGCGCACCAGCGAGCTTTTGCCCGCGCCGCTGCGGCCGATGATGCCGAACACCTCGCCCGACTCGATCTGCAGGTTGATGCCCCGCAAGGCATGGACGGGCCCGGTGGGGCCCTTGTAGGTCAGGGAAAGATCCCGAATCTCGATCATGAAAAAACGCCGCGGCGCAGGACGGCCTGGGGACGCCGCTGCGCATTGTTGGGAAGTGGGAGCAAATATAGGTTGCGCGTATAAAAACGCAAACTATAAAAAAATTAAGTAATAAGAAGCTCCGGTTATGCCCGGGACTTCACTACTTTCTGCACAACCCTCAACTATGCCTGAATGTGGACACGCCCTGGCCCTGCCGGGCTATGCGCGGCGCCACGGAGCACCGCGGCAAGGCCCTTCTTGCGGCGGCGTCTGATTGACAGTGCGGCCGGCACGCTGCCGTCGCGGCCTGGCGGCCCTGGCCCGCTCCTGCTTTTGACGATGGCAGGCACCCGCCGCTGCCGCCGCGCTGACGCCAGAAGCAGCCTTTGCTGACAGGCCGCGCGGCATGCGCCCTCCTACAGTGGGCTCAACCCCACAGGAGAAGAGCGCCATGCGCCCAGAACAACACTCCGGCGCCGGCAGCCAGGCCGGCGCGGCTCCCTTGTCGCGGCGCGGCTTTCTGCAGGCCGCCAGCATCGCAGGCGTCAGCGTCTGGGTGGCGCCGCTGGCCAGCCAGGCCTATGCAGCCCTCTTTGAAGACCGCGTCCTGGGCAGCGTGGCCCGCGAGCCGGCCACGCAGCTGCCGCGCATGCGGCTCGATGGCCGCTCCAAGGTCATGGGCGCCAAGGTCTTCGCCCGCGATATCCGCGCACGCGACATGCCGCACTGGCCCCAGCAGCAATCCCATGCCTTCATCGTGCGCACCACGCTGGCCGACCGGCTGTTCGACGGCATGGACCTTTCCGCACTGGACGGCGAGCTGGCGCCCGACCGCGTGGTCACCGCCGAAGACCTGGCGCGCGACGGCCTGGCCTTTCCCGAGTTCTATGGCGAGGACATGCTGCTACCCGCAGGCAACACCCCCGCCTACCTGGGCCAGGCCGTGGCCATCCTCATCTACCACGACTTCGCGCGCTTTCGCTTTGCCAAGGAAAGGCTGCAGGCCACGGCCGGCGTCATCCGCTACGGCCGCATCACGGGCGCGCTGGACCGTCCACCCTGGGGCGTGTTCCGCTATGTGCGCCAGGGCGGCGCCACGGCCTTTGACGAAGACGTGTTCTCCAGCCTGCGCGATGCCCCGCTGTTCCCCGCCGAACGCAAGCCGCTGGTCTGGCCGCAGATCTCCAAGGCCGACGCGGTCACGGCACGCGGCCTGCGCGCGGCCGAGCAGATCGCCCAGGAGCTGGCCACGCCGCCCGCCGACTGGCTGGTGCTGCAGCGCCACTACGCCACGCAATCGGTGGACACGGCCGCGCTGGAGCCCGACAACGCCAACTGCTGGTATGACGCGGCCACGCAAAGCCTGCACATGGTGCTGGCCACGCAGTCGCCGCACGAGGTGGCCGAATGGGCTGCGCAGATGGTGCAGGCCAGCAGGTTCCCGCTCAAGCGCCTTTTCGTGCACCCGTGCTACACGGTGGGCTACGGCTCCAAGGACCACGCGCCCATGCCCTACTACGGCCTGGTCTGCGCGCTGTATGCGGACGGCAAGCCCGTGCGCCTGGCCAATGACCGGTTCGAGCAGTTCCAGTCCTCGCTCAAGCGCCATGCCTTCGAGATCGACTACACCATGGCCATCGACAGGAAGACCGGCCTCTTCCAGAGCCTGGTGGCCAACATGACGGCCAATGGCGGCGGCCGGGCCAACTTCTCGCCCTCGGTCGCCATGGTCGGCGGCACGGCGGCGCAGTCCATCTACTACTTTCCCAAGAACGACATCACCGCCGTGGCCCTGGCCAGCCGCGCGCTGGACGCGGGCTCGGCACGCGGCTACGGCACGCTGCAGAGCATGGCGGCCACCGAAATGATGGTGGACGAAATCGCCGAACTGCTGCAGATCGACCCCATCGAGCTGCGCCTGCGCAACGTGCTGACCTCGGGCGCCAAGAACACCCAGGGCGCCATTGCCGCTGGCGCCCTGCGCGCCGACGAGGTGCTGGAGCGCGCCCGCCGTCACCCGCTGTGGACCGAGCGCGCCAAGCGCAAGACCGCCTACGAGGCCAGCCACCCGGGCCAGCGCTACGGCGTGGGCTTTGCCTGCGTGCAAAAGGACTTCGGCACGGGCGGCGAGGCGGCCTTCGCCCGCATCGAGATATCGCCCCAGGGCCGCGTGCTGCTGCACCACTCGGGCACCGAGATCGGCACGGGCATGGGCACCTCGCAGGCCCAGCTGTGCGTTCAATGGTTCGGCAAGCCCGCCGACGAGCTGCAGACCGCCTGCCTGGACTGGCCGGAGCTGCCGCTCAAGGCCGAGGGCGACAACTACACCATGCCCCAGGCCGACCAGGACCGCTTCGCCACCCGGCCGCTGTGGACGCCGGTCTACGCCTCGCCGGCCAGCGCCAGCAACTCGGCCTACTACTACAGCCACGCCACCAGCGAGACGGCGCGCGTGGTCTTCGAGCACGGCCTGTGGCCGGCCGCCGTCGCCATCTGGAGCCAGGGCACGGGCGGCGGCCAGAAGGCGCCCTACGTGGTGCGCCGCGAGGATGCGCGCTGGGTCAACGGCATGCTCACGGCCAACGGCATGCAGCCGCTGTCCCTGCAGGCCCTGGCCCAGAAGGCCCATGCCATGCAGCTGGTCACGGGCGCCGTGGGCCATACCTTCAACCGCTGGCAATGGGCCGAGGCCGACTTCGACATCCTGGGCACCAGCGCGCGCCGGCCGCTGGACGCGCTGGCCGTGCGCCTGGGCAGCGCGCCCGATGCTGCCGCAGTCACGCCGGCCCCTGACACCAGCGACACGCCGCAGGCGGCCACGCCCGTCGAGGCCTCTGTCACCGCGCGGCGCAGCGCCGCCGGCTACCGCATGATTGCGCGGCGCAACCTGTTCTATCCGCCCATGCAGCGCAACAACGCGGGCGTCACCTACTACAGCGCCAATGCGGCCCTGGTCGAGTTGGCGGTGGACACGGGCACGGGCGCGGTCGAGCTGCTGGCCCACCACTCCATCATGGAATGCGGGCGGCCCATCGTGCCCGAGCTGGTGCACGGCCAGCTCGAAGGCGGCATCGCCATGGGCATAGGCCATGCGCTGTACGAAACCATGCCGCTGTACGAGGGCGGCCCCGGCGACGGCAACTGGAACTTCCACCGCTACCACCTGCCGCGCGGCAGCGAGGTGGCGGTCTGGAAGCAGACGGCCGAGCTGCTGCCCCCGCTGTCCGACACCGATCCACCCAAGGGCATTGCCGAGGTGGTGATGATTCCCATCGTCGCCGCCATCGTCAACGGACTGCACCACGCCATAGGCAAGCGCTTCCACGACCTGCCCGTGACCCCGCAAAAGATCAGGGAGGCACTCGCACCATGAGCCTTGTCCCGCGCCCCTTGTCGCTGACCGTCAACGGCCAGACCGTTGGCCCCATGGACGTGCCCGAAGGCATGCCCATGATCGACTTCCTGCATGAATACCTGAACCTCACCGGCTCGCGCCTGGGCTGCGGCATCGGTGAATGCCGGGCCTGCACCATCATCGTGGACGGTCCCGAGGGCAGCCGCGAGATGCGCACCTGCATCACCGGCGCCCACTACTTCCAGGGCCGCAAGGTCCGCACCATCGAAGGCATTGCCGACCCGGCCGGCGCGGATACCGCGCCCCCATCAGCCCCGGCCGCCTCGGGCGCCTCGGGTACCTCGGGCCAGCCGCGCAAGGTCATCGCCATCAGCCCCGTGCAACAAAAGTACCTGGAGCATTTCAGCTTCCAGTGCGGCTACTGCACGCCGGGCTTCGTCATCGCGGCCACGGTGCTGGTCGAGCGCCTGGCCAAGGCGCCCATCCGCGCGGCCGATGTGGAACAGGTCGTGGGCGAGGCGCTGCAGCCCCACCTGTGCCGCTGCACCGGCTATGTGCGCTACTACGCGGCCGTGAAGGACCTGATCCTGAACACGCCCGGGCTGACCTTGAAAGGATGAGCGCCATGTCCGCCGCCGACCCCAGCGCAGCCGCCCCCACCGGTGC
>NZ_WUMG01000029.1:0-74702 GCF_009827015.1 Delftia sp. CH05
CAAGATCAAGGTCATCACCGTGCGCGGCACGGGCTTTGACGCAGCGGCCACCACGGGCGGCAGCGCCCAGGTGGAGCAGCTGGCGGCCGCTGGCGACAGCGGCAAGAGCAGCTTCGTGGGCCGTGAAGTGACCAAGAGCGACCGCCCCGAGCTGACGGCCGCCAAGATCATCGTCTCCGGCGGCCGCGCGCTGGGCAGCAGCGAGAAGTTCCAGGAAGTCATCACGCCCCTGGCCGACAAGCTGGGCGCGGCCATCGGCGCTTCGCGCGCTGCGGTGGATGCGGGCTATGCGCCCAACGACCTGCAGGTCGGCCAGACCGGCAAGATCGTCGCGCCGCAGCTGTACATTGCCCTGGGCATCTCGGGCGCCATCCAGCACTTGGCCGGCATGAAGGACTCCAAGGTGATCGTGGCGATCAACAAGGATCCCGAGGCACCGATCTTCTCGGTGGCCGACTACGGCCTGGAGGCCGACCTGTTCCAGGCCGTGCCCGAGCTGGTGCAGGCGCTGTAAGCGACCAAAGCTGAAAAATGAGGGGCACAAGGCCCCTCTTTTTCCGTCACGGATGCCGGGATGGCCCGCTGGTCATGGTTTGCGGCAACGACTACAACAACGGCTTTGGCCGCGCCAGCGGGTGCTGGCAATGGCATGAACCGAGAGGGAGATTGAAATGAAGATGATGCGCTTGCGCCTGGCCCGCACGGCCGTGGCCTTTGTCTGTGGCGCCATGGCGCTGGCCGCCGAGGCCAATGCCTGGGTGGTGGGGCAGGTGGCACCCATGTCGGGAGCCGGCGCGACGCAGGGCCGGGCCTATGCCCAGGGCATGCGCCTGTACTTCGACCAGATCAACAAGGCCGGCGGCGTGCAGGGCCAGCCCGTGCAACTGGTCACGGTGGACGATGTGGGCCACCCCGATGAAACCGTGGACAAGACCCGCAAGCTGCTGGACGAGTCCAAGCCCGTGGTGCTGGCCGGCTACTTCGGCAACCGCAACATGGCTTCGCTGCTGGACAGCAAGCTGCTCGACCAGTCCCAGATCTCCCTGGTGGGTTACCAGAGCACGGACACGCGGGTGCTGAGCCATCCCCAGATCTTCAGCACCCGCGCCAACCTGCCCGAGGAAATGGCCAAGATCGCCTCGCACCTGGCCACCGTGGGCATCACGCGCCTGGCCCTGCTGCATGACGAGCGCCCGGATGCCAAGGCCGTGGCTGAACTTGTGGACAAGGCGATTGCGCCTTCCAAGGCCAAGCTGGTGGTCAGCGCCTCGCTGAGCACGGGCAAGGGCGCCATGGACAAGGCCGTGTCCCAGTTGCAAAAGGCCCAGCCTTCGGCGCAGGCCGTGATGGTGGTGGCCTCCAGCCCCGTGACCTCGGCCTTCGTCGAGGCGTACCGCATGGCGGGTGGCACGGCCCAGATCTACGCGACGTCCGAAGCCGATATCGAGCAACTGGCCAAGCGCCTGCCCGTGGAGTTCATGAGCGGCCTGTCCATTGCCCAGGTCGTGCCCAGTCCCTACAAGGTGACCATGCGCCTGAACAAGGAGTTCAGGGACGCGGCCACCGCTGCCGGCAAGTCGCTGACCGTGCCGGTCAGCTACGCCATGATGGAAGGCTATGTGAACGCCCGCGTCATCGTGGAGGCCATGCGCCGCACCCAGCCGCTGACGCGCGAGAAGCTGGCCGCTTCGCTGCGCGGCCTGGACGCCTTCGATCTGGGCGGCTACTGGGTTACCTATCGTCCGGGCTCGCAGGCGGGCTCGAAATTCGTGGATTTGTCCATCGTCAACGCATCGGGCCGCGTCACGCAATAACGCAGCAATGCAGTAGTGCCGTGGCAGCGCGCCCGCTGTCCCAGGTCGCCGCGCGCTGCGCGCCGGCGGTCCAGGCTCTGTTCAGGAAGGTTCAACAATGACTTACTCGGCTCCCCTCAAAGACATGCTGTTCGCCATGGAGCATCTGGCGCAGATCGACCAGGTGGCACAGTTGCCCGGTTTCGAGGAGGCTGGCCTCGAGACCGCCCAGGCCGTGCTGGAGGAATGCGCCAAGCTGTGCGAAGGCGTGGTGGCGCCGCTGAACCTGCCGGGCGACGTGGCGCCTTCCAGCCTCAAGGACGGCGTGGTCACCACCACGGCGGGCTTCAAGCAGGCCTTTCGCCAGTACGCCGAAGGCGGCTGGCAGGGCCTGCAGCATCCGCAGGATTTTGGCGGCCAGGGCCTGCCCAAGACGATTGGCGCGGCCTGCGTGGAAATGCTCAACAGCGCCAACCTGAGCTTTGCGCTGTGCCCGCTCCTGACCGACGGCGCCATCGAGGCCCTGCTGACGGCGGGCAGCGATGAGCTCAAGGCCACCTATCTCGAGAAGCTGGTGACCGGCGAGTGGACCGGCACCATGAACCTGACCGAGCCCCAGGCCGGCTCCGACCTGGCCCTGGTGCGCACCAAGGCCGATCCGCAGCCCGATGGCAGCTACAAGGTCTTCGGCACCAAGATCTTCATCACCTATGGCGAGCACGACATGGCCGAGAACATCGTCCATCTGGTGCTGGCCCGCGTGGCCGGGGCGCCCGAGGGCGTCAAGGGCATCAGCCTGTTCGTGGTGCCCAAGTTCCTGGTCAACAAGGATGGCTCGCTGGGCGCGCGCAACGATGTGCACTGCGTGAGCATCGAGCACAAGATGGGCATCAAGGCCTCGCCCACGGCCGTGCTGCAGTACGGCGACAACGGGGGCGCCATCGGTTACCTGGTGGGCGAGGAAAACCGTGGCCTCGAATACATGTTCATCATGATGAACGCGGCCCGCTACGCCGTGGGCGTGCAGGGCATTGCCGTGGCCGAGCGCTCCTACCAGCATGCCGTGGCCTATGCCCGCGAGCGTGTGCAAAGCCGCCCCGTGGACGGCAGCGTCAAGGCCAGCGCCACCATCATCCACCACCCCGATGTGCGCCGCATGCTCATGACCATGCGCGCCTACACCGAGGGCTGCCGCGCCATGGCGGCCACGGCCGCCGCGGCCTACGACGCATCCCACCACCATGCCGATGCCCAGGTGCGCGAGGCCAATGCGGCCTTCTATGAATTCATGGTTCCCCTGGTCAAGGGCTACAGCACCGAGATGAGCCTGGAAGTCACCAGCCTGGGCGTTCAGGTGCACGGCGGCATGGGCTTCATCGAGGAGACGGGCGCCGCCCAGTACTACCGCGACGCCAAGATCCTGACCATCTACGAAGGCACGACCGCCATCCAGGCCAATGACCTGGTGGGCCGCAAGACGGCGCGCGATGGCGGCCAGACCGCGCTGGCCATCGCGGGCCAGATCGAGAAGACCGAGGCCGAGCTGGCCGCCAGCGGCACGCCCGAGGCACTGGCCGTGGCCCGCCAGCTGGCCGCCGCGCGCCAGGCCTTCGTGGAGGCGGTGCACTTCGTCTCGGGCCAGGCCAAGGCCGAGCCCAATGCCGTGTACGCCGGCAGCGTTCCCTACCTGATGCTGGCGGGCAACCTGGTGGCAGGCTGGCAGATGGGCCGCGCCCTGCTGGCGGCCGAGCAGCTGTTGCACAAGGGACAGGACGAGGCCTTCATGCGCGCGAAGATTGCGACGGCGCGCTTTTATGCCGAGCACATCCTCGTCAAGGCGGCGGGCCTGCGCGATGCCATCGTGCACGGCGCAGGCAGCGTGATGGCACTGCCCATGGACGCCTTCTGACCCGGCGCTCCCGCACGGCACAACGCAGACAGAGACACCGAGAACCAACGGAGACAACGCATGTCCAAGCTTCCCCCGGCGCTGAAGAAACTGGCCCTGCCAGTGATCGGCTCGCCGCTGTTCATCATCAGCAACCCCAAGCTCGTGATCGCCCAGTGCCAGGCCGGCATCGTGGGTTCCATGCCCGCGCTCAACGCGCGCCCGGCCGAGCAGCTCGAAGACTGGCTGGCCGAGATCACCGAGACCCTGGCCGCCTGGGACAAGGCCCATCCGGACCGGCCCTCGGCGCCGTTCGCCATCAATCAGATCGTGCACAAGAGCAATGACCGGCTCGAGCACGACATGCAGATGTGCGCCAAGTACAAGGTGCCCATCGTCATCACCAGCCTGGGTGCGCGCGAGGACGTGAACCAGGCCGTGCACAGCTGGGGCGGCGTGGTGCTGCACGACATCATCAACAACAAGTTCGCGCACAAGGCCATCGAAAAGGGGGCCGACGGCCTGATCGCCGTGGCGGCGGGCGCGGGCGGCCATGCGGGTGTCAAGAGCCCGTTCGCGCTGATCCAGGAGATCCGCGAATGGTTCGACGGCCCCGTGGCGCTGTCGGGCTCCATCGCCTCGGGCGGTGCCATCCTGGCGGCCCAGGCCATGGGTGCGGACTTCGCCTATATCGGCTCGGCCTTCATCGCCACGCATGAGGCGCGTGCGCACGACGCCTACAAGCAGGCCATCGTGGACGGCACGTCCGACGACATCGTCTACAGCAACCTGTTCACGGGCGTGCACGGCAACTACCTGGCGCCGTCCATCCGCGCGGCTGGCCTGGACCCCGACAACCTGCCCGAGTCGGACCCCAGCAAGATGAACTTCGGCGGCGACGCCAAGAAGGCCTGGAAGGACATCTGGGGCTGCGGCCAGGGCATTGGCGCCATTCGCGAAGTCACGGGTGCGGGCGAGCTGGTGGAGCGTCTCAAGCGTGAATACAACCAGGCGCGCGACCGCCTGCTGTCCACCCCGTAAGGTCGGCAGAGCCCAGGACGGGCTCTTCTCCTACTCTGCCAGACGGCGCCTTCGGGCGCCGTTTTCTTTGGGTATTACCCACGCTGTGCGGGTCCGGTCCTCGAAGTTGTTTGCGCAAAACCTCTTGCGCACGCTTGACTGCTTCACTCGGCTTCCCCCTACGAGCGACTTGCCTGGAGCAAGTTTGTTTAGAATTCTTTGCGTAATTTCAGTAAATACTGAAATTACAGAATAAATGAACAAACCTTGTACCCCGTCATTGCCTGAGTTCCACCAGCTGGCGCGTCGTCCGATGGCGGGTACGGGGCGCCTGGTGCTGGCCTCGCTGCTGTGGCTGCCCCAGGCGGCGCTGCTGGCGCTGGCCGTGCAGTCCATGGCCGATGGCGCAGGCGTGGAGCCGCTGTGGCCACTGTGGCCACTGTGGCAGCTTGCGGCCGGCGTGGCACTGCTGGGCGGGTTGCGCGCCTGGTGCGATGCCAGCGGCACGCGCCGCGCCAATCTGCAGGCGCGCAGCCTGGTGAGCGCGCTGCGCGCGCAGGTGCTGCGCACGCTGGCGGGCACCTCGCCGCTGGACCGCCAGCGCGCGGCCTCGGGCCAGGCGGCCAGCGCCATGGCCGAGCAGGCCGAGGCCATCGTGCCCTGGCTGTCGCGCTACCAGACCGCCATGTGGCGCGTGCGCACCGTGCCGCTGGTGATTGCGCTGGCCGTGGCCAGCCAGAGCTGGGTGGTGGCGCTGATCCTGGTGGTGGCCGCACCGCTGATCCCGCTGTTCATGGCCATCGTCGGCTGGCGCGCCAAGGCGGCCAGCCAGGCGCAGATGGTGGAGCTGGGCGGCATGAATGCCTTCCTGCTCGACCGGCTGCGCGGCCTGTCCACCCTGCGCGCCCTGGGCGCGGTGGATGCCACGGCGCAGCGGCTGCGCGCCAATGCCGAATCCCTGCGCGAACGCAGCATGCGCGTGCTGCGCATCGCCTTTCTGTCCTCTGCGGTGCTGGAACTGTTCTCGGCCCTGGGCGTGGCCATGGTGGCCGTCTACGTGGGGTTTCACCTGCTGGGCCATCTGCCCTTTGGCAGCTGGGGCCAGACACTGAGCCTGGGCCAGGCGCTGTTCGTGCTGCTGCTGGCGCCCAGCTTCTTCGATCCCCTGCGTGAGCTGTCTGCCGTCTGGCACGACCGCGCCAGCGGCGAGGCCGCACTGCAAGCCCTGGGCGAGCTGGGCCGCGATGCGCAGCCGCTGCCGGGCGCACTGGCTGCGCCCGGCAGGGCGGCCGGCCAGGCCTGCGCCCTGCACCTGGAGCAGGTGCGGCCCCAGGCGCCAGGCGGCGCGGTCACGCTGCCGGCGCTCACGCTGGACGTGCGGCCTGGCGAGCATGTGGCGCTGTGGAGCCCCAGCGGCAGCGGAAAGTCGCTGCTGCTGGCGCAGATTGCCGGCCTGCTGCCGGTGGCCGAGCCTGGGCGCATCCATATCGACGGCCAGCTGCTCGACGGCGAATCGGCCGGACGGCTGCGCGCGCGCATGGCCTGGATGGGGCAGAGCCCCCATGTGTTCGCCGGCTCGGTGGCCGAAAACCTCCGGCTGGGCCGCCCGGGATTCACCTTCGGCGAGCTACGCCAGGCCTTGCGGCTGGCCGGTCTGGGCAAGCTGGCCGAGGCCCGTGCCGGCGCCACGCTGGGCGAGGGCGGAGCCGGCCTGTCGGGCGGGGAGATCGTGCGCCTGGCACTGGCGCGCCTGGCCCTGTCGCGCGATGCAGGCCTGCTGCTGGTCGATGAACCCACGGCCCACCTGGACCCGGCCACGGCCGCCCAGGTCACCGATGCCCTGCTGCAACTGGCACGCGGGCGCACGCTGATCGTCGCCACCCACGATGCCGAGCTGGCCGCCGCCATGCACCGCGTGGTGGAGCTGGCGGGCCATGCCGCCCCGCAGGAGCTGGCCGCATGAAGCCCCGCTCCACCCTCCGGCCCGTGCTTGCCGCCCTGGCGCGCATGGCGCCCTGCCGCCTGTGGCTGGGCGGCGCGCTGCTGGCCCTGCTCACGGTGCTCATGGGCATGGCGCTGCTGGGCCTGTCGGGCTGGTTCATCACGGCCACGGCGCTGGCCGGGCTGGTGCCGGCCACGGCCATCGTCTTCGACGTCTTCATGCCCTCGGCCGGTATCCGCCTGCTGGCCCTGGGCCGCACGGGCACCCGCTATGCCGAACGGCTGGTCACCCATGACGCCACCCTGGCCGTGCTGGCCGCCCTGCGCGAGCGGCTGCTGCGCAGCTGGGCCACTCCCGCCGCCGCCCTGAGCCTGCGCCTGCGGCCCGCGCGCCTGCTGCAGCGGCTGACGGCCGACGTGGATGCGCTGGACAGCCTGTACCTGCGCCTGTTCGTGCCCTTGCTGGCCGCCACGGGTGCCACGCTGGTGGCCGCCCTTGCGCTGGGACTGATGCGCTGGTGGCTGGGCCTGGCCTTGGCTGCGTGGCTGCTGGCCACGGGCCTGGGCAGCGCCCTGTGGCTGGCCCGCAGTGCGCGCCGGCCCGCCGTGCGCCGCGCGCTGGCGCTGGAGTCCCTGCGCGCCCGCACGGCCGACCTGGTGGCCGGGCAGGCGGAGCTGGCCATGGCCGGCACCCTGGCCGCGCATTGCGAACGCATTGCCGCCCTGGACGCCCGCGTGGCCGAGGCCGACGCCGCACTCCACGGCCTGGAGGCCCGAACTTCCTTCGTGCAAGGCCTGTGCGGCGCCCTGGCCCTGGCCGGTGTGCTGCTGGCCGTAGGCTGGCTGGCCGAGGCCGGCCTGCTGGGCGCCCCCGTGGCTGCGCTGGCCCTGTTGCTGGCGCTGACGGCCATGGAGCCCTTTGCGGCATTGCGCCGTGGCGCGCTGGAGGCCGGCCGCAGCTGGCTGGCCGCGCGCCGGCTGGCGCCTGCCCTGCGCGATGGCGCTGCGCAAGGCGCCTGCGAACCGGCTGCGCCCAGGCAAGGCTTGGCGGTTGAGCTGGAGCAGGTCGTGGCACCCCGTGCCGCCGTGCTGGCCCAGGACATCCGTATCGCCGAGGGCGAGCGTGTCGCCCTGCTGGGCGCCAGCGGCGCGGGCAAGACCACGCTGCTGTCCCTGATGGCCGGCGAGCTCCAGCCGCTGGCCGGCGCCGTGCGTGCCCGGCGCTGCACCTGGATGACGCAGCGCACCGAACTGTTCGAGGACAGCCTGCGCGACAACCTTTTGCTGGCCTGCCCCGAGGCCGCCGAGGACACGCTGTGGGCGGCGCTGGAAGTCGCCGGGCTGGCCGGCGATGTGCGCGCCATGGCGCAGGGCCTGGACACGCGGCTGGGCGAGGGCGGGCTGGGCCTGTCCGGCGGCCAGGCACGGCGCCTGGCGCTGGCGCGGCTGCTGCTGAGCCCCGCGCGCTGCTGGCTGCTGGACGAAGTGACCGAAGGCCTGGATGCACGCACGGCCGCCGACCTGCTGGTGCGGCTGGACAGCGCAGCCCGGGGCCGCACCCTGGTGCTGGCCACCCACAAGCTGCGGGAGGCGCAACTGGCCGACCGGCTGCTGTGGGTGGAGCAGGGCCGCGTGGTGTCCGAGGCGCTGCGCGGCACACCGCCGTTCGATGCGGCCCTGGCGCGCCTGCGGCAGGACGGCTGATCAAGGATTTCACCAAGTACCCCGAGAGAAAGGATCTCACCATGGACCTCGACATCGTCGATCTATCGCGGCTGCAGTTCGCGGTAACGGCGCTCTACCACTTCCTGTTCGTGCCGCTGACCATCGGCCTGGCCGTGATCATCGCCATCATGGAGACCGTCTTTGTGATGACGGGCCGCACCATCTGGCGCGACATGACGAAGTTCTGGGGCACGTTGTTCGGCATCAACTTCGCCATGGGCGTGGCCACGGGCATCGTGATGGAGTTCCAGTTCGGCATGAACTGGAGCTACTACAGCCACTACGTGGGCGACATCTTCGGCGCGCCGCTGGCCATCGAGGGGCTGATGGCCTTCTTCCTGGAAGCCACCTTCGTGGGGCTGTTCTTCTTCGGCTGGGACCGCCTGAGCAAGGTCGGCCATCTGGTGACCACCTGGTGCGTGGCCCTGGGCTCGAACTTCTCGGCGCTGTGGATCCTGATCGCCAACGGCTGGATGCAAAACCCCGTGGGCGCGGCGTTCAACCCGCAGACCATGCGCATGGAGGTCACCGACTTCTTCGCGGTGCTGACCAACCCCGTGGCCCAGGCCAAGTTCGTGCACACGGTCTCGGCAGGCTACGTGACGGCCGCCATCTTCGTGCTGGGCGTCTCGGCCTGGTATCTGCTCAAGGGCCGGCACATCCAGCTGGCGCGCCGCTCCATGACGGTGGCCACCTCGTTCGGCCTGGCCGCTGCGCTGTCGGTGGTGGTGCTGGGCGATGAAAGCGGCTACCTGTCGTCGGAGCACCAGAAGATGAAGCTGGCCGCCATCGAGGCCATGTGGGATACCGAGCCCGCACCGGCCGCCTTCACGGCCTTCGGCTTCCCCGACAAGGCCGCACGGGAGACGCACTACGCCGTGCACATTCCCTGGGTCATGGGCCTGATCGGCACGCGCTCGCTGACCACCGAGATCCCCGGCATCAACGACCTGGTCCAGCGCACCGAGCAGTACATCCGCAACGGCATCGAGGCCTATGGCGCGCTGGAGGCCATCCGCGCCGCCGGCCCCACGGGCCAGGTGCCGGCCGAGGCCAAGGCCGTCTTCGAGGACAAGGGCGGGCAACTGGGCTACGCGCTGCTGCTCAAGCGCTACGTGGACGACCCGCGCCAGGCCACGGACGCGCAGATCGCCCAGGCCGCCTGGGACACCGTGCCGGCCGTGGGGCCGCTGTTCTGGGCCTTCCGCATCATGGTGGGGCTGGGCATGTTCTTCATCGCGCTCACGGCGGCCTTCTTCTGGCTGTCGGTGCGGCGCAGGCTGGACGCCCATCCGTGGATGCTCAAGCTGGCCGTGATCGCCATTCCCCTGCCTTGGATTGCGGCCGAGTGCGGCTGGATCGTGGCCGAGGTGGGCCGCCAGCCCTGGATCATCGAAGGCGTGCTGCCCACGGCGCTGGCCGTCTCCAACCTGGGCGCGGGCACGCTGCTGCTGACGATTGCAGGCTTCATCGCCATCTACTCCGTGCTCTTCGTCATCGAGATGAAGCTCATGGTGAAGGCCATCCGCAAGGGACCGCAGGAGGAAAGCGCACCGCACCTGACCACCTACTTCCCTCTGATGCAAAAACTCGCCCGCGGGCAATGACCAAGGGAGATTGTCACCATGATTCTTCACGAACTGATCAGCTACGACGTCCTGCGCCTGCTGTGGTGGGGCCTGCTGGGCGTGCTGCTCATCGCCTTTGCCGTCACCGATGGCTTTGACCTGGGCGCTGCCGCGCTGCTGCCGCTGGCGGCCAGGACCGACGTGGAGCGCCGCGTCGTCATCAACTCTCTGGGCCCGGTCTGGGAAGGCAACCAGGTCTGGCTCATCCTGGGCGGCGGCGCCATCTTTGCGGCCTGGCCGCAGCTGTATGCGGTCTCGTTCTCGGGCTTTTACCTGGCCATGTTCGCGGCGCTGGTGGCGCTGATCCTGCGGCCCGTGGCCTTCAAGTTCCGCAGCAAGCGCGAGGATCCGGCCTGGCGCGCGCGCTGGGATGCCGTGCTGTGCATGGCCGGCGTGGTGCCCGCGCTGATCTTCGGCGTGGCCCTGGGCAATGTGCTGCAGGGCGTGCCCTTCCGCCTGGCGCCCGACATGCGCATCTACTACGAGGGCACGTTCTTCGGCCTGCTCAACCCGTTTGCGCTGCTGGCCGGCCTGGTCTCGCTGTGCATGCTGCTCATGCATGGTGCGTCCTGGCTGGTGTTCAAGACCGAGGGCGATGTGGCCGCGCGCGCGCGCCGCCTCGGCATGGTGGCTGCCGTCGCCACCACGGTGCTGTTCGCGGCGGCCGGCGTGTGGCTGGCCGCGCTCAACGGCTACCGCATCACCAGCGAGATCAACACCACCGGACCGTCCAACCCGCTGTTCAAGACGGCTGCGCTGCAGGCGGGCGCCTGGTTCGCCAACTACCAGGCCCGGCCCGTGCTCTGGGCCGTGCCGGCCATCGGCCTGCTGATGCCGCTGATGGCGGCGCTGGGCCTGTGGCTGCGCCGCGAGTGGCTGGCCCTGCTGTCCAGCGGCCTGGGCATTGCCGGCATCATCGCCAGCGTGGGGGCGTCCATGTTCCCGTTCATCCTGCCCTCGTCGCTGAACCCGCAGCACAGCCTCACGGTCTGGGACTCTTCGTCCAGCCATGTGACGCTGTTCATCATGCTGGTGTGCGCGCTGATCTTCGTGCCCCTCATCGTGGCCTACACCAGCTGGGTCTACAGCGTGCTGCGCGGCAAGGTCGACCCGATGGCCATCATCGAGGGCCGCGGCCACTCGTACTGATCCACCGAATCAAGCAACGACAGTCAACGTCAAGAAAGGACACAACACCATGTGGTACTTCGCCTGGTTGCTCGGCCTGCCGCTGGCGGCCGCCTTCGCGGTGCTCAACGCGATGTGGTACGAACTGATGGACGACGAGGCCACGCGCCGCGAACTCCTGGCCCGGGAGAAATAAAGCTCCCCCTGAGGCGCTTCGCGCCTTCCCCCTCTCTCTTCGGGAGGGGGACGACACCCTCGCTGCGGGGGCGGGCGGCCCTTGCTCGGTGTCCCTCGCTTTGGGCTACGCCAGTTTTTGCACGCGCTTACCGCCAATGAAGCATTGCTGTAAACACGATGAGCTCCCTCGGGAGCTCATTTTTGTACGCAGGCTTGCCAGGTTCAATCGTCGGTGTCATCCGCCTTGGCGCGGCCCTTGCCGCCCGTGATGCGGTCCTTCAGATCCAGCAGCCGCGTCACGGCCGTGCCCATGCCCATGAGCTGCATGGCGGTCTCGGGCGACAGGCGCTGCACGTCGTCGAACCAGTTCATGAGCCGGTCGATCAGCTCGTACATGTCGCGCATGCGCTGCTGGGCGTAGCGTTCCTCTTCGGTGGTGACTTCCTCCAGCATGGCGGCGCGCAGCATGGACTGGGTGGGCTCGATCTCGCGGCGGCGGCGTTCCTCGGCCAGGCGGCGGAAGATTTCCCAGACATCCTGCGGCGCCTCGAAATACTCGCGCCGGTCGCCTGGCTGGTGGCGCAATTGCACCAGGCGCCAGGCCTGCAATTCCTTGAGCCCCATGCTCACGTTGGAGCGCGAGAACTCCAGCGTCTCGGCGATCTGGTCGGCATTGAGCGGCTCGGGCGAAAGAAACAGCAGAGCGTAGATCTGGCCTACCGTGCGGTTGATGCCCCAGCGGCTACCCATCTCGCCGAAGTGCGAGACGAACTGCCGGTTCAACGCCGGAAGAGGTTTGGGTTGCGTCATGGCATGCATTGTGCCCTCGCGTGCCGGCATGTCCTGTGCGGCTTGGAAAGCGGTGCGTCAGCTTTCTGCAAGACGCGGTCAAAAGGCGCACAATGGCGCCTTTGCGGGCTTGCGGCCAGGCGGCCCGGGCCCAGCGCCTCCCGCTTCCCGACCCGTTCGCAGATTGCAGATTGCCCCATGTCCCACGCTAGCCGCAGTGCGCTGATCGACTGCACCAAGGGCATGGCCTGTGCCGCCATCGTCTGGCACCACCTGGCCTTCTACGGCCCCATGTCCGATATCGCCCATCCGGCCGCGCCGGACCTCATCGACTGGCTCTATGAATATGCGCGCATGGCCGTGCAGATCTTCCTGGTGCTGGGCGGCTACCTGGCGGCAGCCAGCATGGCGCCGCAAGGCCACGGCTTGCACAGCGATCCGTGGTCGCGCATCGGGCGCCGCTTCGTGCGCCTGGTCGTGCCCTATGCCGTGGCCCTGGTCGTGGCCATCGTCGTCTCGGCGGCCGTGCGGCCCTGGTTCGACCATGCCTCGGTGTCGGGCGAGCCCGATCTCTGGCAGCTGGTGGCGCATGCGCTGCTGCTGCAGAACATCGTGGGCGAGGAGTCGCTGTCCGCCGGCGTCTGGTACGTGTCCATCGACTTCCAGCTGTTTGCGCTGACGGCGCTGCTGCTGGCCGGCACGCGCTGGGGCGGCGCCTTGCTGCGCCGACGCTTCGGTGGCCAGGCGCTGTCGCGCTGCTGGCCCTGGACGCTGAGCGTGGCGCAGGCGCTGGTGGTGATCGGCGTGGCGGCCTCGCTGCTGGGCTTCAATCTGGATGCGCAATGGGATGTGTGGGCGCCGTACTTCTTTGGCGCCTACGGCCTGGGCATGCTGGCCTACTGGGCCGCGCATGCGGACAAGTCCTCGACGGCCTGGAGCTGGTCCCTGCTGATCGTGGCCCTGGTCGTGGCGGCGCTGGCACTGGAGTGGCGCGACCGCATCGCGCTGGCCGGTGCCACGGCGCTGGCCCTGGTCGCGGCCATGCGCAGCCCCGCGTTTGCCCAGGCACAAGGCTGGGCGCCGCTGCGCCGGCTGGGCAAGATTTCGTACTCGGTGTTTCTCGTGCACTTCTCGGTCTGCCTGCTGGTCAATGCCGTGGAAAGCCATTTCTGGCCACAGTCCATTCCCGCCGCCCTGCTGGGCATGTGCACGGCCTTCGTGCTGTCGATTGCGGCCGGCCATCTGCTGTACGAGCGCGTGGAGCGCCACGTTCCCAGCTGGCACATGGCGCTGCGCTGGCAGGCCGGCCTGGTGGGCACCGGCCTGATCGCGGCATTTGTGGCGGGCCTGCGCTGAGGCGCGGTGCGTCAGCCCACAAACAACAAAGGCAGCCGGTGGGCTGCCTTTTTCGCTTCACGCCGGTCGGCGTTCAACGGTGCAGCTCGCCCGCGCTTTCCGGCTGGAACTCGATGGCATCCACGCGCACGGTGACCTGGCCCGAGGGGCCGGGCATGCGGGACTGGTCGCCCACGCTCAGGCCCAGCAGGGCAATGCCCACGGGCGCGAACACCGACACCTTGTCGGCGCTGCCATCCATCTCCTTGGGATAGACCAGGGTCAGCGTATTGGTCTTGCCCGACTCCAGCAGCGTGAAGCGCACCGTGGAATTCATGGTCACCACGTTGGGCGGCATTTCCCTGGGTTCGAGCACGTCGGCACGGTCCAGCTCGGCCTCGAGCGCCTCGCGGCCGGGAAAGGCGGGCTGCTTGTCCAGCAGGGCCTCGATGCGTTCCAGGTCCAGGGACGAAAGAATGATGTGGGGCTTGCGCTCCATGGTGTTGGCTCCCTTGTGTGCTTGCGCCGTGGCTGCAGTGAAGGGCAGCGGCGCCCAAACGGACAAAAGCCCGGGCAACGCGGTTGTCCGGGCCAAGGCATCTTCAGAAAAGAGAAAAGCACCAAGTTGGTGCGATAAGGCCATTGTGCAGGCCCGTGCGCGTTCTGCCAAGCGAACCCGCACGGTGCGGTGCGGATTGGCGCGGGCACTTGCCAAGCCGGCAAAACCCACTGCGCAACCGCAGGCATGCGGGGAGTGCTTGTTGGCATGGCTGTATTTTTATACAGTTTCTTCATGCTTTCCAGTCCTCCCACGCCTCATCACGACACGGCCCGGGTGCCCCTGCACGCCATCAAGGGCCGGGGCGCAGCCAGCCAACTGGCACACCGCTTCACCACCGATCCGCGCGAGGCCTTTGACGACGGCTGGGGCAGTCTTGAGGCGCCGGCCGAAGGCGAGGAAGCCGCGCCCCTGCGCACCGAACTGCGCTGGGAGCAGGCCCGCTCGGCGCTGAGCCGCCACCAGTCGCCCGACCTGCCGTTTCACATGGGGCTCAATCCCTACCGGGGCTGCGAGCATGGCTGCATCTATTGCTATGCCCGGCCCACGCACAGCTACCTGGGCTGGTCGCCGGGGCTGGACTTCGAGACCCGGCTCATCGCCAAGCAGAACCTGCCCGAGCTGCTGCGCGCCGAGCTGTCGCGCGCCAGCCATGTGGCCGCGCCCGTGATGCTGGGCTCGGTCACCGACTGCTACCAGCCCGTGGAGCGCGAGCTGGGGCTGACGCGCCGCCTGATCGAAGTGCTGGCCGAGGCGCGTCACCCGTTTTCCATCGTCACCAAGGGCAGCGGGGTGGAGCGTGACCTGGACCTGCTGGCCCCGCTGGCGCGCCAGGGCCTGGCCTCGGTGCACATCACGCTGACCACGCTGGATGCCGACCTGGCCCGCCACCTGGAGCCGCGCGCCGCCGCGCCGTACCGCCGGCTGCGCAGCATCCGCGCGTTGACCGAGGCGGGCGTGCCCGTGGGCGTGAGCCTGGCACCGCAGATTCCCTTCATCAACGAAGACCTGGAGAAGGTGCTGGAGGCGGCCGCCGACGCAGGCGCGCGCCACGCCTTCTATGCCGTGCTGCGCCTGCCCTGGGAAGTGGCGCCGCTGTTCGAGCAATGGCTGCAGGTGCACTACCCCGACCGCGCCCGCCGCGTGATGGAGCGCGTGCGCGACCTGCACGGCATCCAGGGCGAGCAGCGCGAGGCCGGCCGCGTGTACAACGCCGAGTTCGGCCAGCGCATGAAAGGTACCGGCCACTGGGCCGAGCTGCTGCGCCAGCGCTTCGCCCTGGCCTGCCGTCGGTACGGATTCAACCGCGAGCCGCTGCGGCTCGATTGCAGCCTCTACCACCCGTCGCTTTTGCTGCCGCAACGCAGCCTGTTCTGAGAGCCTGCGTGCCAGGCACAGGTCAGGGCATGGTCCGCTAGCGGGAATCGATCAGCTCTGACAAGGCGGCTGCCAGCGGGGAGCGCACCGAAGAGCGCAGCCACACCATGCCCACTTCGCGGGACGGGCTCGGAGGGGGCAGCGGCCATCGGCGCGTTCTGGCATCCGGCGGTCCCAGCACGGGCCAGTCCGGCAGGATGGAGACACCGAAGCCTTCCGCAACCAGCTGTGCGATCTGCTCGATGCCGTCCAGCTCGAAGCGGACCTTCGGCTTGATGCCGTGGCCCCGCAGGTATTCATCCGCCATTTTTCCTGCCACCACCTTGCGGTCGTACTGGATGAAGGGTTCGCGTGCGGCCGTGAGCAGCGGATCGCGCACCTTCATGTCTCGGGGCGCGAGAAGAATCAGCGCCTCGCTGCGCATCAGCCGCCATTCGCAGGTCTTGGGCATGGCGAAGGCCGGGTGCACAAGGATGGCCGCATCCAGACGGCCGGCCTGCACCTGGTCCAGCAGCAGTGAGGAGGTGCCGGGTTCGATGTAGACGCGCACGGCCGGATGGGCGCTCATCCACCGGCGCAGCAGCGGGGGCACGAGGCCCATCAGCGCCGTGGGCGTTGCCCCCAGCCTCAGGGGGCCTGCGGGGAGCTCGGTGGCCGAGGCGGCCGACCTCAGGTTCTCCACGGATTTGAGCACCTCCCGCGCATGCTCCACGATCCGGGCGCCCACGACGGTGGGCCGCACCGTCCGGCCCACCCGCGTGAGCAGTGCGCAGCCCACGTCGGCCTCCAGCGCACGCATCTGCTGGGCCACGGTGGTGGGCGGCAGGTCCAGCCTGCGCGCGGCGTCGGCCATCGAGCCGCAGTCCACGACGGCAATGAAGCTCTGGAGAAAGCGCGAATCCATGCGACGCATTTTGCGTCATCTGAACCATGGGACACCATCTTTGTTGCAGATCTCCTGAAGCGCAAAGTTCGCTCGTTCCCGCTTCCAAACCATGTCAGGAGAGCACATGCCCCTCATCGAATCCATTGAAGTCTGCGTTGCCCGCGTGCCGCTGGACAAGGTCACCTATCTGTCGAACCGCACCGTGGTCGACCGCCACTACGGGCTGGTCAAGGTCCGCAGCAGCGACGGCGTCGAAGGCATCGGCTTTTGCTATGTCGGCAATGCGGCGGGCGAGCTGTTCCGCGTAGCGGTCGAGCAGCTGCTCGGTCCTGTGCTGCTGGGCCGCGATTCCCTGGCCGTCGAAGGGCTGTGGAAGGAGATGTACCAGGAGGCGCTGCTGCAAGGCCGCATGGGCACCGTGATGCGGGCACTGAGCGCACTCGACATTGCGCTGTGGGATCTCAATGCCCGCACCGCCCAGCTGCCTTTGCACAAGTACCTGGGCGCGGTGGAGCTGGACACGGTGCCGGCCTATGCCAGCGGCGGCTACTACGTGGATGGCAAGACCGCCGGCCATGTCGGCGAGGAGATGGCCGGCTATGTCGAGCTGGGCTTTCAGGCCGTGAAGATGAAGACCGGCCGCTGGTCGCCCCAGGGCGAGGAGTCGCGCGTGAAGGCGGCGCGCGAGGCCATCGGCCCGGACGTGGAGCTCATGCTGGACTGCAACAACGGCTGGGTGGACACCGTGCAGGCCATGCAGTACCTGCGCCGCATGGAGGCATACGACCCCTATTTCATCGAGGAGCCGTTCAGCCCCGACGATGTCGAAAGCCACGCCCGCCTGGCAAAGCTCACCCGCATTCCTGTGGCCACCGCGGAAATCGGCTATGGCCGCTGGTACCACAAGCATCTGCTCGATATGGGCGCCGCATCCATCCTGCAGACCGACGCTGCAGTCTGCGGGGGCATTACCGAGTGGAAGCGTATTGCCGCCATGGCGGCGGGCTATGGGCTGCAGATGTGTCCGCACTGGTTCCACGATGTGCACGCGCCGCTGGTGGCCGCGACCCCCAATGCGCGCTATGTCGAGTTCTTCTGGGATGACCAGGTGCTGAACTTCCGCCGCCTGCTGGACCGCCAGCTGGCGCAGGAAAAGGGCCGTGTCGTGCTGCACCAGACGCCGGGGCTCGGCTTCAATTTCGACGAGGCGCAGGTGTCCCGGTTCGGCCGCTGGACCTCGGTGGCGTAAGACCGCCGCCAGCCCATCATCCAAGGAGACAAGCCATGCAACGCAGACAGTTCCTGACCTCGGCCGCCGCCGCCGCCGCCCTGCATGCCCATCCGGGCTTTGCACAGGCCAGGCCGCCAGCGGGCCCGGTCAAAATCCTCGTCGGCTTCTCGGCAGGCGGCGGCACGGACATCCTGGCGCGGATCATCGCCAACCGGCTCAACCAGCTGTGGGCCATTCCCGTCATCGTCGAGAACCGGCCAGGCGCGGCGGGGCTGATTGCCGCTGCCGAGGCCGCCAGGGCCGCGCCCGATGGGCAGACGCTCATGATGGGCCACATCAACGCGCTGGGCATTGCCCCTGCGCTCAACCCCAGGCTCGGCTTCTCGCCGGAGCGGGACTTCTCCGCCATCGCCCTGGTGGGCCAGACCCCGCAGGTCCTGGTTGCCAGCCCCAAGGCTTCCGCCACCATGCAGGGCCTGCTGGCCGCGTTGAAGCAAAAGCCGGGGGAGGTCAGCTTCGGCTCCTCGGGCACGGGGTCGGCCCAGCACCTCGCGCTGGCGCTGTTCGAGCAGACTGCGGCGGTGTCCGCGCTCCATATCCCGTACAAGGGCGCGTCGAACGTGATGACGGATCTGCTGGGCGGCCAGATCGACTACGCGTTCGAGGGGATGACCACGGCGGCGCCCTTCATCAAGGGCGGAAAAGTCCATGCAGTGGCTCAGACGGGCGTGAAGCGCGCCAAGGCCTTCGCGGAGATTCCCACCGTGGCGGAGCAGGGCTATTCCGGGTTCAACGCGAGCATCTGGTTCGGCCTGGTGGGCCCCGCAAGAATGCCCGCCGATCTGGTGGCCCGCATCAATGCGGACGTCAACCGCATCCTGGCCATGCCCGATGTGGTGGCCAAGCTCGAAGAGTTCGGCGCAGAGGATGGAGGGGGGACGCCGCAGCGCTTTGACGCCTTCATGCGCGATGAACGGGCGAAGTGGGCCCGGCTGATCCAGGCGCGCGGAATCAGGGTGGAGGGCTGAGGCGGGGGCCGAGGTGGCCCGGCGCGGTCCTCAAATCGCCTCCAGAAACGACCTCACCAGCAGGCTGTCGCTGCGCTCGCGCATGCAATAGACATAGGTGGTGGTGCTGGCCGGGTCGCCCGCGATGCGCAGCGGGCGAAAGCGCGGGTCGGGGATGAATTCGGCTTCGGACACGGCGCCCAGTCCCAGGCCGCGCGCCACGGCTTCGCGTATGGCTTCGCGGCTGCCGATCTCCAGTTCGGTGCGCGGCTGCACGCCGGCGGCCTGCAGCACCGATTCCAGCGCGGTGCGCGTGGTCGAGCCGTGCTCGCGCAGCAGCAGAGGCTGGCCCTGCAGTTCGGACAGCGCGATTTCGCTGCGCCGCGCGAAGGGATGGGCGACATGGGCGAACAGGATGATGGCGTGGCGCGCGTACTCGCGCGCCAGCAGCTCCGGGCGGTCGTAGAGGCCGGCGAGCACGGCCACGTCGGTGTCGTAGCGTTCCAGGTCGGCCAGCACCTGCTGCGAGTTGCCCATGCGGATGGACAGCTGCATGCCCGGGTGCCGTGCGCGGTAGGCGGCCACCATTTCGATCACATGGAAGGGCCCCACGGCGCCGATCTTGAGCTCGCCCTGGTGCAACTGCCCCGAGTCGCGCAGGAAGAATTCGGCCTCGGCCTCCAGCGCCATGATTTTCTGCGCCATGGGCAGCAGTCTGGCGCCTGCGCCCGTGAGCGTCATGCGGTAGCCGCGGCGGTGGAACAGCTCGATCTGGCTTTGGCGCTCCAGCGTGGCGATCTGGGTGGAGATGGTGGGCTGGCTCACGCCCAGTGCGCGGGCGGCGGCGCTGAGGCTGCCATGGTGGGCGACGGCGATGAAGGCGCGGTAGCGGGCGTTGCTCACGAAAGTCGGTATCTCAAGGTTTTGTCTATGGATGCTGTCAAAACCGATTCTGAAACTTTCACATGGCAGAAATATGTCGCTCCTAGCATTCAGCCATACCCACCCGCCTGGCGATTTGACCGGCGATTCACGGATCCACCGATCCGCCGATGTGCCTGACCTGATGCAAAGGAACGCTCCCATGAAGATGAACCGCAAGACCTGGCTGCGCCATGCCGGCGCCGTGCTGGCCCTGGCTGCCACCGCCTCCACCGCTACCACTGCCGCCTTTGCCCAGAGCGCCGAGCTGCGCGTGGGCCTGATCCCCTCGGAGGACGCGCAGGCCATGATCCGCGCCAGCCAGCAGGTCATGGACCAGCTGGCCACCCGCACCGGCATGAAGGTGCGGCCCTTCGTGGCCAATGACTACAACGGCGTGATCGAGGCGCTGCGCTCCAACAAGATCGACATCGCCTTCCTCGGCCCGTTCTCGTACGTGCTGGCCAACCAGGTGGCAGGCGCCGAGGCCTTTGCCGTGGCCGTGACCAAGAAGACGGGCAAGAGCGCGTACCACAGCATGGTGATCTCCCGCAAGGACAAGGGCCCGGCCAGCGTGGCCGATCTCAAGGGCCGCAGCTTTGCCTTTGTGGACCCGACCTCGGCGTCGGGCCACCTGTTTCCCAAGGCGGGTTTGATGGCCGAGGGCTTCGATGCGGACAAGGGCTTTTCGCGCGTGATCTTCTCGGGCTCGCACGACGCCAGCATCATGGCCGTGGCCAACGGCAAGGTGGATGCGGCGGCCGTGGCCGACCGCATCTTCGACTCCGCCGTGAACAAGGGCCTGGTCAAGCGCGAGGACTTCCAGATCGTCTGGCGCTCCCAGCCCATCCCCGAGTCGCCCATGACCTGGCGCAAGAACCTGGACGCCGGCACCAAGCAGAAGGTGGCTGCGGCCCTGGCCGAGGTCAAGGACCTGCCCTGGGGCGACCAGGGCGTGCTCGACGGCTTCGCGGCCACGGATGACAAGGCCTACGACGTGGTACGCCAGACGGCCAAGGCCCTGAAGCTGGACCTCGGGAGCATGAAATGATCCGCATCCGCCAATTGCGCAAGAGCTATGGCAGCAACCATGTGCTGCATGGCATCGACCTGGATGTGCAGCCCGGCGAGTTCGTCGTCATGCTGGGCCTGTCGGGGGCCGGCAAGTCCACGCTGCTGCGCTGCATGAACGGCCTGGCCCGCGCCGACAGCGGCACGCTGGAGGTGGGCGGCATGGACCTGATGCTGGGCGGCGGCAGGCACAGCCGGCGCGAGCTGGCTCGCCACGTGGCCATGGTCTTCCAGCACCACAACCTGGTGCCGCGCCTGTCGGTGCGCAAGAACGTGCTGACCGGGCGCCTGGGCCAGACCGGCACCCTGGCCTCGGTGCTGCAGCTGTTCCGCGAAAGCGATATCCGCCTGGCCGACCAGTGCCTGGAGCGCGTGGGCCTGGCCCACAAGGCGCTGGAGCGCACCGAGGCGCTGTCGGGCGGGCAGATGCAGCGCGTGGGCATTGCCCGCGCGCTGGCCCAGCAGCCCCAGGTCATCCTGGCCGACGAGCCCGTGGCCAGCCTGGACCCCAAGACCGCGCGCAGCGTGCTGCAGTACCTGCGTGATGCCACGCGCGAGCTGGGCATTGCCGTGGTCTGCAACCTGCACCAGGTGGACTACGCGCGGGAGTTCGGCGACCGCGTGCTGGGCCTGGCCCAGGGCCGCATGGTCTTTGACGGATCGCCGCAGGCGCTGGACGAGGCCGCGCTGCAGGCCATCTACCATGCGCAGCCCACTGCAGGGCAAGGATCAGGGCAGGGCGCAGAACCGGACACACCACCGGGCACGGCGGCCATAGGGCCTGCCGGCCTGCATGCGCAGGCGCCGGTGCCTGCCTCGTGGATGCGGGCCAGCGCGCCCGCAGGAGGACTGTGATGACCAGCGCCAATTCCTGGAGCCCCGAGCCGCGCGACCGCTGGCAATGGACCGCGCCGCGCCCCCACGGCACCCTGGGCTGGACAGGCTATGCGGCTGCGGCCCTGGCCATCGCCTGGGTGCTGCACTGGAGCGCGGGCGGCGCGCAGATGAGCTGGGGCGAACTGGCGGCAGGCATGCCCCAGATCGCAGACTTCGTGGCGCGCTCCGTGCCGCCGGACTGGAGCATGCTGCCGCGCCTGATGGCGCCCGCGCTGGAGACGGTGCAGATCGCCATCTGGGGCACGCTGCTGTCCGTGGTGCTGGCGCTGCCGCTGTCCTTCATCGCGGCCAGCAACCTGCATGGCTGGCACTGGCTGCGGCGCATCACGCGTCAGTTCCTGAACGTGGTGCGCAGCATCAACGAGCTGATCCTGGCGCTGGTCTTTGTCTCGGCCGTGGGCCTGGGGCCGTTTCCCGGCGTGCTGGCCCTGGCCCTGCATGGCATGGGCATGCTGGGCAAGTTCTTCGCCGAGAGCATCGAAGAGATCGACGACGGCCCGCTGCAGGCCCTGCGCAGCGCAGGCGCCACGCAATTGCAGCTCATCGTCTTCGGCGTGATACCGCAGGCCATCACGGCCTGGATCGCGGTCGTGCTCTACCGCTTCGAGGTCAATCTGCGCTCGGCCACGGTGCTGGGCATGGTGGGCGCGGGCGGGCTGGGGTTCGAGCTGGTCGGCAGCCTCAAGCTGTTCCGCTACCAGGAGACGGCCACCTGCATCGTGGTCATCACCGTGATGGTGATCGCGGCCGATCTCATCTCCCACTGGCTGCGCCGTCGCATCCAGCAGGGCACCCGCCATTGAGGGCCGCGCTTTTCCCGGCGCCCCCGTTTCATTCAAAGGACCGATTTGTGTGGACCTATCACAACCCCGTTGCCATCCATGCCGGCCCCGGCCGCCTGGACCGCCTGCCCGAGCTGCTGGCCGGGCGCGACTGCCTGCTGGTGACGTTTCCCGAGGCCGAATCCCTGGGCCTGGTGCAGCAGCTGCGCCAACGGCTGGGCAGCCAGCTGCGCGGCGTGGTGGACGGCATTGCGCCCAATCCCGATGTGCAGTGGCTGGCCCCGCTGTATGACCGCGTGCACCGCGAATACGCCGAGGTCCCGTGCATCGTGGCCTTGGGCGGCGGCAGCGCCATCGACTCGGCCAAGGCGCTGATGTGCGCTACGCCCACGCGGCGTTTCGGCGAACTGCTGCAGGCTCTGGAGCAGGGGCTGGCCCTGCCGGCCGCAGGCCACAAGGCGCTGATCGCCATTCCCACCACGGCCGGCACGGGCAGCGAGGTCACGCCCTGGGCCACGATCTGGGACCAGGCCGCTGGCCGCAAGCACTCGCTGCATCAGCACTGGACCTGGCCCGAGGCCGCCATCATCGACGCGCAGCTCATGCAAAGCCTGCCGGCCGGCGCCACGCTGGCCTCGGGGCTGGACGCGCTGTCGCATGCGCTGGAGTCCATCTGGAACCGGCACCGCAATCCCGTCTCCACCACCTTGGCCGTGGGCGCCGCGCGCCGCACCCTGGCCACGCTGCCCGCGCTGATGCAGGACCTGGGCAGCCTGCCGCTGCGAAGCCGCATGGCCGAGGCCGCCCTGATGGCCGGCCTGGCCTTCTCCAACACCCGCACGGCGCTGGCGCATTCGCTGTCCTACGACATCACGCTGCGCCATGGCGTGGCCCACGGCATTGCCTGCTCGTTCAGCCTGCCGCTGGTGCTGGAGATGGCCCTGGGCGCTGACGATGAGGCCGATGCGGCCCTGCTGTCCATCTTCGATGCCGCCACGGGCGAGCTGGCCGTGCAGCGCCTGCGCAACTTCCTCGAAGGCCTGGGCGTGGCCACCGATCCCGCCCACTACGGCGTGCCTGGGGATGAGTGGCAGCAGCTGCTGCAGTCGGCCGCATCCGGCCCGCGCGGGCGCAATTTCATCCGCACGCTGGAATGAACAGGCGCGTGCGGCCCTCTTCTGTTTGAACCTCTTTCCTTGTCAAAAAGCACCATGAACCACACCACCGTCTCCACCGCCGCCGCCGTCGATCTGTCGCCGCTGCAGGCCGTCATCTTCGACTGGGCCGGCACCCTGGTCGATTTCGGCTCGCTGGCGCCCACGCAGATCTTTGTCGAGGCCTTTGCCAGCTTCGGCATCACCATCACCCTGGCCCAGGCACGCGGCCCCATGGGCCTGTCCAAGTGGCAGCACATCCACGAGCTGCTGCAGGACGAGGGCATCCGCGCGCAATGGCACAAGGCCTTCGGCCAGCCGCCTGGCGACGCCGACGTGGATGCCATCTACGCCCGCTTCATGCCCATGCAGATCGCCAAGGTCGGCGAGTTCTCGGCACCCATCGAAGGCGCGCCTGAATTGCTGGGCTGGCTGCGCGCGCAGGGCCTGAAGGTGGGCTCGTGCTCGGGCTATCCGCGTGAAGTCCTGAACCAGCTGCTGCCCCAGGCAGCGGCCAACGGCCTGGCTCCCGACCATGTGGTGGCCGGCGATGAAATGGCCGCAGGCGGCCGCCCCGGCCCCTTCATGGCGCTGGCCAATGTGCTGGCGCTGGGCATCGGCGACGTGCGTGCCTGCGTGAAGGTGGACGACACCGTGCCCGGCATCGAGGAAGGCCGCAACGCCGGCATGTGGACCGTGGGCCTGACCCTGTCCGGCAACGAAGTCGGCTACTCCCCCGCCGAACTGGCCGCCGCCCCCGCCGAAGAAGTGCGCGAGCGCGTGGCCCGCGCCGAGGCCAAGCTGCGCGCAGCCGGCGCCCACCACGTGATCGCCAGCGTGAAGGAGCTGCCGCAGGTACTGGAGCGTATTGCGCAGGACATGCGCGCTGGCCATAGGCCAGGTTGAGGCAAGCTGCCCTGCACCTGTTGGGCGCATCACCCTTTGAAACTGGCGCGGCCAAAAAAACAGGGACGCCGAGCAAGAGCCGCCTCGCGGCGATGGCGTCGTCCCCCTCCCGCGAAGCGAGAGAGGGGGAAGGCGCGAAGCGCCTCAGGGGGTGTTCAGTTGTTCTGCATGATGACGCAGATGGTCATCAATGAAGCTCTGGATGAAGTAGTAGCCGTGGTCGTAGCCGCCGTGGCGGCGCAGCGTCAGCGGCTGGCCGGCCTGGGCGCAGGCGGCCTCGAAGGCTTCGGGCAGCAGCTGCTTTTCGATCAGGAACTTGTCGGCCAGGCCCTGGTCCACGAGGATGCCGGCCGGGTAGGGCGCCTGAGTCTGGGCGGCCATCAGGCAGCTGGCGTCATGGGCTTCCCAGGCCTTGCGGTCATCGCCCAGATAGCCTGAGAAGGCTTTCTGGCCCCAGGGGCAGTTGACGGGGTTGGCGATGGGCGCGAAGGCCGACAGGCTCTTGAAGCGGCCCGGATGGCGCAGCGCCAGCGTGAGCGCGCCGTGGCCGCCCATGGAGTGGCCGAAGATGCCCAGCCGCTGCGCGTCAATAGGCAGGCGTGCGGCGATCAGCGGCAGCAGCTCGCCCAGCAGATAGCTTTCCATGCGCCAGTGCAGCGCCCAGGGCTTGGTGGTGGCGTCCAGGTAGAAGCCCGCGCCCACGCCGAAGTCCCAGGCATCGGCCTCGCCGGGCATGCCTGCGCCGCGCGGGCTGGTGTCGGGCGCGATCAGCGCAATGCCCAGTTCGGCGGCCAGGCGCTGGGCGCCGGCCTTGGTCATGAAGGTCTCTTCGGTGCAGGTCAGCCCGGCCAGGTAGAGCACGGCGGGCACCTTCTCGCCGGCCACGGCCTTGGGCGGCAGGAAGACCGAGAACTTCATGTTCAGGCCGATCTCGGCGGAGAAATGCTCGTAGAAACGCTGTGCGCCGCCGAAGCAGGCATGGGCGTTCTTGAGTTCCAGGGGCGGCAGTGCGGACATGGTGTTCCTCAAAAAGAAAAATGCTACGGGCACCTTGGCAAGCGGTGCATGCAGCATTCAAAGATGGGAGTTGATACGCTATACACGGTCAACGGCCCATGAAACTGGCGCTGCCCAGGCGAGAGGCGCCGAGCAAGAGCCGCCTCGCGGCGGGGGCGCCCAGCCGAGGGCGTCGTCCCCCTCCCTCGCGTAGCGAGTAGAGAGGCGCCGTGCAACGGGGGAGGGCGCGCAGCGCCTCAGGGGGAGCTTCAGTACACGACGACGGAGCGGATGGACTTGCCTTCGTGCATCAGGTCAAAAGCCTCGTTGATCTCCGGCAGGCCCATGGTGTGCGTGACGAAGGGGGCCAGCTGGATCTCGCCGCTCATGGCCTGCTCGACCATGCCGGGCAGCTCGCTGCGGCCCTTGACGCCGCCGAAGGCCGTGCCCAGCCACTTGCGGCCCGTCACCAGCTGGAAGGGGCGTGTGGAGATTTCCTGGCCCGCGCCGGCCACGCCGATGATGACCGACTGGCCCCAGCCGCGGTGCGCGCATTCCAGGGCGGCACGCATCACGTTGACGTTGCCGATGCATTCGAAGCTGTGGTCCACGCCCCAGCCCGTCATCTCGACGATGACCTGCTGGATGGGCTTGTCGAAATCCTTGGGATTCACGCAGTCGGTGGCGCCGAAGGTGCGTGCCAGGTCGAACTTGGAGGGGTTGGTGTCCACGGCGATGATGCGGCCGGCCTTGGCCAGCTTGGCGCCCTGGATCACGGCCAGGCCGATGCCGCCCAGGCCGAACACGGCCACGGTGTCGCCTTCCTGGACCTTGGCGGTGTTCTTGACGGCACCCAGGCCCGTGGTCACGCCGCAGCCCAGCAGGCAGACCTGCTCGGGGTTGGCATCGGGGTGGATCTTGGCCAGCGAGACTTCGGCGACCACGGTGTATTCGCTGAAGGTGGAGCAGCCCATGTAGTGGTAGATGGGCTCGCCGTTGTACGAAAAGCGCGTGGTGCCGTCGGGCATCACGCCCTTGCCCTGGGTGGCGCGCACGGAAACGCACAGGTTGGTCTTGCCGCTCTTGCAGAACAGGCATTCGCCGCATTCGGCGGTGTACAGCGGGATGACGTGGTCGCCGGGCTTGACGCTGGTCACGCCTTCGCCGACCTCGACGACGATGCCCGCGCCTTCATGGCCGAGCACGGCGGGGAAGATGCCTTCCGGGTCGTCGCCCGACAGCGTGAACGCGTCGGTGTGGCAGACGCCGGTGTGGGTGATCTTGATCAGGACCTCGCCCTTCTTCGGGGGGGCCACGTCGATCTCGACGATCTGCAGGGGTTCTCCAGCCTTGAAGGCGACGGCGGCTTTGGATTTCATGGGCGTGTCTTTCTGTCGGGGTGGCTCAGGAACGGCAGTGCGCGCGCTCCGCGAAGCCTTGAATGTAGGCCATGGCCGGGCGGCCCGGCCGCATCATGGCCGCAGCCCCAGGTGATATGTCCGAATCTGAGGGGTGTGGCCGGCGTCGGCCGGGCCTGCTGGCCGTGGGTGCTTGCGTCTTTTCGTATAGTCCGCCCCATTCTTTCCACCCTGACCGCCTCCGAGCCCGCCGTTTCCCATGGACCACCGCCACGCCAGCGCCCACCGCATCGATCTTGTCGTCTACCCCGGCTTCAAGGCGCTGGAGGCCATAGGACCCATGTCGGTGTTCGACTATGCCAACGTGCACCTGCGCGCGCGCGGCCAGAGCGACGGCTACGAGGTGCGCGTGGTCTCGCAGCGGCAAGGGCCCGTGCGCTCGGACACGCTGATGTCGCTGGAGGCCACCCACACGCTGGCCGGGCTGGAGGCTGCAGGCATGGGCTGCACCGTGGTCGTCGTGGGCTCGCGCCATATCGAGCAGGTGCTGGGCGGCTCGGCCGAGCTGGTCGCCTGGCTGGGCCGCGTGGCGCCACGCGTGCAGCGGCTGATTGCGCTGTGCTCGGGCAGCTTCTTCCTGGCCGAGGCGGGCTTGCTGGACGGCCGGCGCGCGGCCACGCACTGGAGCGTGACGGCGCAACTGGCCCAGCGCCATCCGCGCGTGCAGGTCGATGCCGATGCCATCTACCTGCGCGAGGAGATCCGCGATGGCGAAGGCAGCCGCCAGCTGTGGACCTCGGCCGGCGTGACGGCCGGCATCGACCTGGCCCTGGCCGTGGTCGAAGAAGATTTCGGCCACGCGCTGGCGCTGGAGGTGGCGCGTGACCTGGTCATGTACCTCAAGCGTCCCGGTGGCCAGTCGCAGTTCAGCGTGCCGCTGGCGGCCCAGGCCGCGCAGCACGGCGGCGTGCAGGCCGTGCAGCAGTGGGTGATGACCCATCTGGCCGAGCCTCTGACCCTTGCGCAGATGGCCGAGCAGGCGCACATGAGCGAGCGGCACCTGCGCCGCGTGTTCCAGCAGGAAACCGGGCAAAGCCCCACGGCCTTTGTGGAGAGCGCGCGGCTGGAGGCGGCCAAGCAACTGCTGGAAAGCCAGGCCCATCTGCCGCTCAAGACCGTGGCCGCGCGCGTGGGCCTGGGCTCGGAGCAGGCGCTGCGCCACCTGTTCGTGCGCCACCTGGGCATTACCCCGGTGGCGTACCGGGATCGCTTTGGCGGGCGCGGCGGCGCGGGCTGAACCGGAAACGCTTAGTTCTTTTTTGCGGTCTCGGCTGCTTCGGCGGCCGCGGCACGCAGCTTGTCCTTCTTGCTGGGGCGGCGGCCCTTGATGCCGCCGTTGCCGTCCTGCGCCACCGGGGGCGGCGGCACGGGCTCGGTAGGCTCGAAGCCCGGCAACTGCTCCAGCGCCAGGTCCAGCTGGTTGCGCTTGCAGATCAGCGCCCAGTGCGCCTGGTCGGCCGGCGTCACGAAGCTGATGGCCGTGCCATCCTCGCCCGCCCGGCCCGTGCGGCCGATGCGGTGCACATAGTCGGTGGCCGAGCGCGGCAGGTCGTAGTTGACGACCAGGGGCAGCTGGGTGATGTCGATGCCGCGCGCCGCCAGGTCGGTGGTGATCATCACCTGCCAGCGCCTGGCCTTGAAGTCGGCCAGCGCTTCCTTGCGTGCGCCCTGGCTCAGGTCGCCATGGAAGGCCGTGGCGAAGATTCCGGCCTTGTAGAGCTTTTCCGCCACCAGTTCGGCCGTGTGCCGCGTGGCCACGAAGACCAGGGCGCGCTCCAGCGTGGCGGGGTCGGTGCCGGGCGCCGTCTCCCCCTGTACCAGTGTGCGCAGCAGCTGGGTGCGGCGCGCACGGTCCACGGCAATGGCGCGCTGGGCAATGCTCTGGGGGCTGGCGGCATCCTGGCCTTCGGCGGCATCGACGCGGGCCTGAACGGGATCGTGCAGCAGGCCTGTGGCCAGCGATTGCACGGCATCGGGATAGGTGGCCGAGAACAGCAGGGTCTGGCGCTGCTTCGGCAGCAGGGCCAGCACGCGCTGCAGCTCGTCCTGGAAGCCCAGGTCCAGCAGGCGGTCGGCCTCGTCCAGCACCAGATGGCGCACGGCGGACAGGCGCACGGCGTTGTGCTCCACCAGGTCCAGCAGGCGGCCCGGCGTGGCCACCAGGAAGTCGGCACTGCCGCGCAGCATCATCATCTGCGGGTTGATGGACACGCCGCCATAGACCACGCCGATGCGCGGCGGCTGCTTGAGCGCGCGGCCCAGGTCGGACAGCGTCTCGCCCACCTGCTGGGCCAGCTCGCGCGTGGGCACCACGATCAGCGTGGTCAGGGTGCGCACAAAGCCGCCCTGGGCACCCTGGGCCTTGCCGCCATCCATCCAGCGCTGCAGCAGCGGCAGCAGGTAGGCGGCCGTCTTGCCCGAGCCCGTGGGCGCACAGGCCCAGAGGTCGCGGCCCGCAAGCACGGGGGCGATGGACTGGGTCTGTATGGGCGTGGGATCGACCAGGCCCAGGTCTTGGAGGCTGGAGACCAGCGCCGGGCTCAGGCCGAGGGAGGCAAAGTTCATGGTGTACAGGGAGTGGCTGGGGCCGGAACCCCGGCGCAAGAAAGGCCCGGCCACGAGGGCCGGGGGGGCATTGTCGGCGAAACCGCGCCGCTGCGTGAAGCAGGGGGCTTGGCCCGGGCGCTCAGGCCAGGCGGCGCGGCCGACCAGCAGGCTGTTCACCACGCCGCCAGCCGTTGCAGCCGGGCCGGTGGCGCGTGCCTGAGCGGCTATCTGGCTTCGGCCGCATGAAGCGTTGAGTAAAGCGTCAGAGCCATTGCCAAAACAGGCGCGCAAGAGAAGACCAGACCGTGACTCAAGGCGGGAGCCGGCCCTGCCTCTTCAGCTCCTTGAGCCGCCTTTCCGTGGCGCGGTCCAAGGCGTCTTGCAGCAGGTTCATCTTGCGTTTGTTGCAAGGAGCGCAGTCGTAGTAGCGTGAGGGTACTCCAAGGGGTTCAAGCTTCCTGTTCGCCTCGAAGATTCTGATTCGCCCTGTTGGCTCGATATCCATGACGATGATCTTTCCGCTCTTGAACGTGACGGACGCACCTCCGGAGCATCCGGATCTATCCATGTTTTCTTCGCTGAAATAGGCTTTTTCCGAAATTCGGCGTATATGCTGCAATGCATATCGCACATCCTCCTCGGTCAGGATCACATCGTCGCAATCGAGCCATTTTTTATCCTCCCAAGCGGGGTTGCTTGATGAGGGGACGAAGATATTGATTTTCTGGATGTTCTTTGCAGAATACCGGGCGTCAGCAGCATGAATCGTTGAGGCCACGACCATCGCTGAAGTTATTGCCCAAAAAAATTGGTGGTACTTCATGGTGTGTTCGTAGGAAGGTTCCAGTTTGCACCTTCTGCTTCGGTCAGATTTTTCCAACTTACCTCGGGATGTTTGAAGACTTCACCGGGCGACAGTTGCATGGAGTCCTGCAGTGCTTCAACAAGCCATGTCAGTGACCGGTTCTGAGCTTGGGTCGGGGCGGGATAGAGGCCGCGCTCTCCTCGCAATCTCTCGGGGGGCAAATCCGCTTCGTTGGAGGAAGGTTTGAACCCCTTCGGCAACTCCGCTCGGCCGACCATCTCGATACCTATGGCCTCCATATTGCTCGGATAGCGTTCACCAGGAGCCTTCATCATCTCGATGCGGTGTACCCCTTTTGCCTTCAGTCCTTCATAGTCCCTGGCCCTGCATTTCCCCACAAGCAGGCATCTTGCCTTCAGCGGCCCCACATGGTTGGTGCGCTGGTAGATGGCCGCCGTCTGGTAGATGGTGCCGTCCTTGTCGATGAGAAAGTGTGCCGCATTGGCCTTCGGGTTTTTGTAGCTGTTGAGCGAAGACTGGGCCGTGTTGGCATCGGTCTGGTGCACGACGATGCCGGTGATGGCGGCGGTCCGCTTTCCTCTCTCGATGGCGGGGCTGCGCGCATTCTTGACGCGCGCATGGATGAGCATTCCGTCCTTGGTGATTTCGACAAGCATGTGAGTCCCGGGGTTGCGTTGAACGGCAGCGGGCATTGCGCTGCGCCTCCATCCCGTTTCAGGGAGGGTCAACGGTCACCTTAGGGTAGATGTGATCAATCGAGATCCATGCCACGATAGCCAGAATGGTGTTCCTAGGAGTGGCGTGGCCTTCTGGAACGGTGGACTCGCCCATGAAAAAAGCCCCATGCAAAGGCATGGGGCTTTTGGGTGCCGGGCCGCTGATGCCCGGACCTGCGATCAGCGCTGGCCGATCGGCTTGACGTCGCGGGACACGGAGCCCGTGAACAGCTGGCGGGGACGGCCGATCTTGTACTCGGGGTCGGCCATCTGCTCGTTGAGCTGGGCGATCCAGCCCACGGTGCGGGCCAGGGCGAAGATGCCGGTGAACAGGTTCACGGGCACGCCGATGGCGCGCTGCACGATGCCGGAGTAGAAGTCCACGTTCGGGTAGAGCTTGCGCTGCACGAAGTAGTCGTCTTCCAGGGCGATCTTCTCGACTTCCTTGGCCAGGGCGAACAGGGGGTCCTTTTCCAGGCCCAGTTCGGCCAGCACTTCATTGCAGGTTTCCTGCATGAGCTTGGCGCGGGGGTCGTAGTTCTTGTAGACGCGGTGGCCGAAGCCCATCAGCTTGACGCCGCTGTTCTTGTCCTTGACCTGTTCCATGAACTCGCCGACCTTGGCAACGCCGCCGTTGGCCTGCAGGTATTCCAGCATGTTCAGGCAGGCTTCGTTGGCGCCGCCGTGGGCAGGGCCCCACAGGCAGGCCACGCCGGCCGAGATGGCGGCGAAGGGGTTGGTGCCCGACGAGCCGCACAGGCGCACGGTGGAGGTGGAGGCGTTTTGCTCGTGGTCTGCGTGCAGGATGAAGATGCGGTCCAGCGCGCGCTCGACCACGGGGTTCACCTTGAACTCCTCGCAGGGGTTGCCGAACATCATGCGCATGAAGTTGCCGGCGTAGCTCAGGTCGTTCTTGGGGTACATGTACGGCGCACCGATGCCGTACTTGTAGGCCATGGAGACCAGCGTGGGCATCTTGGCGATCAGGCGGATCGCGGCGATGTCGCGGTGCTCGGCGTTGTTGATGTCCATGTTGTCGTGGTAGAAGGCCGACATGCCGCCGACCAGACCCGTCAGGACGGCCATGGGGTGGGCGTCACGGCGGAAACCACGCAGGAAGAACTGCATCTGCTCGTTGACCATGGTGTGCTTGGTCACGCGCTCGACGAAGTCGGCCTTCTGCGACTCGTTGGGCAGCTCGCCGTACAGCAGCAGGTAGCAGGTCTCGAGGTAGTCGCAGTTCTTGGCCAGCTGCTCGATGGGGTAGCCGCGGTACAGCAGCTCGCCCTTGTCGCCATCGATGTAGGTGATGGCGGACTGGCACGAGGCGGTAGAGAGGAAGCCCGGGTCATAGGTGAACATGCCGGTCTGCGCGTACAGCTTGCGGATGTCCACCACGTCGGGACCGACGTTGCCCTGGTAGACGGGCAGCTCGACGCTGGGGGCGCCGTTGCTGAAAGACAGCGTTGCTTTGTTGTCTGCGAGTTTCATTTCCAAACTTCCTTCTCTAGATTGCCTAGCCTACTAGCGGGAGAGAACCGGGCTTGCGCTTGCGCACCAGTTCCAGAACTTCCCTGATTTCTTGGGTATCGAGTTCACCTTCAGGCTCCTTGCGGCGCAAGAAGAGGTCCATCAGGTCGTTGTCTGCCAGGTCCATCAAGGCAGACAGACCGCTCGCGTGTCTCCGCGTGAGCTGGTCTCCGTAGGTGGCGAAGAACTGCGCGATGAACAGGTCGTTCTCGACCAGGCCGCGCCGGCAGCGCCAGCGCAGCAGGTCTCGCTCGCGTTCGTCGAGCAGAGTATTCGTCATGGTCATCAGATGGCCCGGCGGACCATCAGTTCCTTGATCTTGCCAATGGCCTGCGTGGGGTTCAGGTGCTTGGGGCACACGTCCACGCAGTTCATGATGGTGTGGCAACGGAAGAGGCGGTACGGATCTTCCAGGTTGTCAAGGCGGTCACCCGTGGCCTCGTCGCGGCTGTCCGCGATGAAGCGGTAGGCCTGCAGCAGGCCGGCCGGGCCCACGAACTTGTCGGGGTTCCACCAGAAGCTGGGGCAGCTGGTGGAGCAGCTGGCGCACAGAATGCACTCGTACAGGCCGTTGAGCTCTTCGCGCTCTTCAGGCGACTGCAGGCGTTCCTTGGTGGGAGACGCGAAGCTGTCGTTCTGCAGGTACGGCTTGATCGAGTGGTACTGCTTGAAGAACTGCGTCATGTCCACGATCAGGTCGCGGATCACGGGCAGGCCGGGCAGGGGCTTGAGAACGATGTCGCCCTGCAGGGTCTTCATGTTCGTCAGGCAGGCCAGGCCGTTCTTGCCATTGATGTTCATCGCGTCCGAGCCGCACACGCCTTCGCGGCAGGAGCGGCGGAACGAGATGGAGGGGTCCATCTCCTTGAGCTTGACCAGGGCGTCCAGCAGCATGCGCTCGTGGCCGTCCAGCTCGACCTCGACGGTCTGCATGTAGGGCTTGGCATCCTTGTCCGGGTCGTAGCGGTAGATCTTGAAAGTGCGCTTCATTTGTCTGTTCTCTCGTGGGCTGCTGGATTAGAACGTGCGGACCTTGGGCGGCACGCTGTCCACCGTGAGGGGCTTCAGGTTCACGGGCTTGTAGTCCAGGCTGTTGGTGGCGCTGTACCACAGGGTGTGCTTGAGCCATTCCTTGTCATTGCGGCCCAGCGGGAACTCGGCGTGGTCGGCAGGATGCTCGTAGTCGTACACGGTGTGGGCGCCGCGGCATTCGTGGCGGGCAGCGGCCGAGATCATGGTGGCCTGGGCCACTTCGATCAGGTTGTCCACTTCCAGCGCTTCCATGCGGGCGGTATTCCAGACCTTGGACTTGTCCTTGAGAGTCACGGAGCCCACGCGTTCGCGGATGGCGTTGATCTTGACTTCGCCTTCGTCCATGCTCTTTTGCGTGCGGAACACGCCGGCATGCTGCTGCATGGTGGCGCGGATGTCGCCAGCCAGGTCCTGGGCGTAAGTGCCTTCCTTGGAGTCGTCGAGCTGGTTCAGGCGCGTGAGCGTGCGCTCGGAGCCATCGGCCGGCACGGGCTTGTGGTCGCCGAAGCCGTTGACGAACTGCACGATGTGCTTGCCGGCCGACTTGCCGAAGACCAGCAGGTCCAGCAGCGAGTTCGTGCCCAGGCGGTTGGCGCCGTGCACCGACACGCACGAGCATTCGCCCACGGCATACAGGCCATTGACCACGTTGTTCTGCTGGCCGTCCCACACCACGACCTGGCCGTTGATGTTGGTGGGAATGCCGCCCATCTGGTAGTGGATGGTGGGCACCACGGGAATCGGTTCCTTGGTGATGTCCACGTTGGCGAAGTTGTGGCCGATCTCTTCCACCGAAGGCAGGCGCTTGCGGATGGTATCGGCGCCCAGGTGGTCCAGCTTCATCAGGATGTAGTCCTTGTTGGGACCACAGCCACGGCCTTCCTTGATTTCCTGGTCCATGGAGCGGGACACGAAGTCGCGCGGTGCCAGATCCTTCAGCGTGGGAGCGTAGCGCTCCATGAAGCGTTCGCCTTCGCTGTTGAGCAGGATGGCGCCTTCGCCGCGGCAGCCTTCGGTCAGCAGCACGCCCGCGCCGGCCACGCCGGTGGGGTGGAACTGCCAGAACTCCATGTCCTGCAGCGGGATGCCTGCGCGTGCAGCCATGCCCAGGCCGTCGCCGGTGTTGATGAAGGCATTGGTCGATGCCTGGAAGATGCGGCCAGCGCCACCCGTGGCCAGCAGCACGGCCTTGGCGTGCAGCTCGTACAGGTCGCCGGTTTCCAGTTCGATGGCGGTCACGCCGACCACGTCGCCCTGGGTATTGCGGATCAGGTCCAGCGCCATCCACTCCACGAAGAAGTTGGTCTTGGACTTGACGTTCTGCTGGTACAGCGTGTGCAGCATGGCGTGGCCGGTACGGTCGGCCGCGGCGCAGGCGCGCTGCACGGGCTTTTCACCGTAGTTGGCCGTGTGGCCGCCGAAGGGGCGCTGGTAGATGGTGCCGTCGGGGTTGCGGTCGAACGGCATGCCGAAGTGTTCCAGCTCGATCACGACGTTGGGCGCTTCGCGGCACATGAACTCGATCGCATCCTGGTCGCCGAGCCAGTCGGAGCCCTTGATGGTGTCGTAGAAGTGGTAGTGCCAGTTGTCCTCGCTCATGTTGCCCAGCGAAGCGGACACGCCGCCTTGCGCGGCCACGGTGTGCGAGCGCGTGGGGAAGACCTTGGACAGCGAGGCCACGGACAGGCCGGCGCGCGACAGTTCCAGCGCGGCACGCAGGCCGGAGCCGCCAGCGCCGACGATGACGACGTCAAACTTGCGCTTGGTGATGTTTGCTTTGGAGTAGCTCATTCTTAACCTTCAATCGTGGAGACCGAGTCTCTATCAGATACGCCACAGGATCTGGATGCCCCAGCCGGCGCAGCCGACGAGCCAGACCAGGGTGAAAACGTTCAGCACCAGGCGCAGGCCCACGGGCTTGACGTAGTCCATCCAGATGTCGCGCACGCCGACCCAGACGTGCCAGGCCAGCGAGACGATCACGGCGAAGGTCAGGAACTTCATCCACTGCGGGGCAAAGATGCCGGCCCACAGGTCATAGCCGACGGAGCCGGTGCTGAAGATCAGCTTGGCCAGCAGCACGATGGTGAACAGTGCCATCAGCACGCCGGTGACGCGCTGCACCATCCAGTCGCGGATGCCGTAGTGCGCACCGACCACGGTGCGCTTGGAGCCGTAATTCACGGACATGGTTCTTTTTCCTTATCGTGAGGGGAGATCGTCTATCAGTACAGGCCGAACAGCTTGGCGCCCAGGATCAGGGTCAGGCCCACGCTCAGCACCAGCACCACCAGGGCGGAGGTCTTGCCGAACTGCTTGTTGACCGCATGGTGGTTCACGTCCATGAACAGGTGGCGCAGGCCGGCGCAGAAGTGGTGCAGGTAGGCCCAGATCAATGCCAGGCACACGAGCTTGAGGAACCATCCGAAGGGACCCGCGAAAACCGAGGTGAAGCCGTCGAAGGAGATCTCCGAGGTCAGCGACATGTCCATCATCCACAGGATGAAAGGCAGCAGGATGAACATCAGCAGGCCGCTGATGCGGTGCAGGATGGACACGATGCCGGCCGGCGGCAACCGGTAGGTGGGGAGGTCCTTGAAGAAGTTGATGTTGCGGAACTCTGGCCGCTTTTTGGCTTGCTCAGTCATGGCAGGGTACTTTCGTGGATGTAACTGCTTCGTAATCGCTCAGGGGCGGCGATGCAAAATTCTATTGCAATGCAATAAAAACAGCTTTGCTGGGAATTGCGTATTTTCGCCCGCTTCTCTGGGGAACGGATCGTTCAGCTCAACGCGTTGCGGTAGTGATGGGTGTCGGTGCGGTACAGGCCACGGCGTAACTCCATGGGAACATCGTTGTATGTGTAAGCGGTGCGCTCCACGCTCAGCAGGGGCGTGGTGCTGGGCACGTCCAGCAGCAGGGCCTGTTCGGCCTCGGGCAGGACGGCGCGGATCTTTTCGTCGGCGCGCACCATGCGCACGCCGTAGTCCAGCTCGAACATGGCGTAGGTGGGGCCCTGGTAGGCGGACATCTGCTCGGCGGTCAGGCCCTTGAAGGCGTGGCCCGGCAGCCAGATGTCTTCCAAAATGGTCGGGATTGCGGAGAACGACAGCACGCGGCGCACGTGCATCACGGCATCGCCGCTGCGCAGCGCCAGGCCGCGCGCCACGTCGGCCGATGCGCGCAGGCGCCGGCAGTCGATGATGCGGCGCTCGGCACGGCCCTCGCCCTGCTGGTCGCCGGCGTCGGGCTGCAGCTTGAGGAAGCGGTACTGCACATGCTGGGCCGCGTGGGTGGCCACGAAGGTGCCCTTGCCCTGGCGGCGCATCACCAGGTTTTCCGCGGCCAGCTCGTCGATGGCCTTGCGCACCGTGCCCTGGCTCACGCGAAAGCGCGCGGCCAGCTCCATCTCGCTGGGAATCAGTTCGCCGGGCCGCCATTCGCCCGCTTCCAGGCTTTGCAGTATCAGTCCCTTGATCTGCTGATACAAAGGGCTGAAGGCCGGGGTCGATGCGCCCGCGCCGATGGTGGGAGCGGCGTTGTCTGAGGCGAGGGGAGGCAGGACTGGCATGGAAAAGTTCGGGGTGGGGAGGCTCCCGGCGACGCAGATGAAAGACTTGGAAACAGACGTCGATCATATCTTATATAAGACATAAGACAAATTGACCGGGCTTCGAAATCGGGAGTACACTTTCGCGTTGTTTGCGGAGCACGGGCTGCTGGTTTCTGACGCTGGTGCGACCTGGCGCCGATAACACCTGATTTTTTCCCCATCCCTGGAGTTTCATCATGAGCAAGAAGCCCGTTCGTGTCGCCGTCACCGGTGCCGCCGGTCAAATTGGTTACGCCCTGCTGTTTCGCATCGCCTCCGGCGAAATGCTGGGTAAGGACCAGCCCGTCATTCTGCAACTGCTGGAGATTCCCGACGAGAAGGCCCAGAACGCGCTCAAGGGCGTGATCATGGAACTCGAAGACTGCGCCTTCCCCCTGCTGGCCGGCATCGAAGCCCACTCCGACCCCCTGCAAGCCTTCAAGGACACCGACTACGCCCTGCTGGTCGGCGCGCGTCCCCGCGGCCCCGGCATGGAACGTGCCGACCTGCTGGCTGCCAACGCACAGATCTTCACGGCCCAGGGCAAGGCGCTGAACGCCGTGGCCTCGCGCAACGTGAAGGTGCTGGTCGTCGGCAACCCCGCCAACACCAACGCCTACATCGCCATGAAGTCGGCTCCGGACCTGCCGGCCAAGAACTTCACCGCCATGCTGCGCCTGGACCACAACCGCGCTGCATCGCAGCTGGCTGCCAAGGCCGGCTTCAAGGTGGGCGACATCCGCAAGCTGACCGTCTGGGGCAACCACTCGCCCACGATGTACGCCGACTACCGCTTCGCCACCGTCAACGGTGAAAGCGTCAAGGCCAAGATCAACGACCAGGCCTGGAACAAGGACGTGTTCCTGCCCACCGTCGGCAAGCGTGGCGCCGCCATCATTGCAGCGCGCGGCCTGTCCTCGGCTGCCTCGGCTGCCAACGCCGCCATCGACCACATGCGCGACTGGGCCCTGGGCTCGGGTGGCGAATGGGTCACCATGGGCGTGCCCTCCAACGGCGAATACGGCATCCCCGCCGGTATCGTCTTCGGCTTCCCGGTCACCACCGAGAACGGCGAGTACAAGATCGTCGAAGGCCTGGAAATCGACGCCTTCTCGCAAGAGTGCATCGACAAGACCCTGGCCGAGCTGCAAGGCGAACAGGACGGCGTCAAGCACCTGCTGTAAGCCGCCGGCAAGCCATGCTCGACTGGAATCCCGCGCTTTACCTGCGTTTCGCCAATGAGCGTACGCGCCCCGCAGCCGAGCTGCTGGCGCGTGTGCCCTTGGCCCAGGCCCGCCATGTGGTGGACCTGGGATGCGGGCCGGGCAATTCCACCGAGCTGCTTGCACAGCGCTATGCCGGTGCCACGATCACCGGCATAGACAACTCCCAGGCGATGCTGGCCACCGCGCGCCAGCATCTGCCTGAGGCCCGCTTCGCGCTGGCCGACATTGCTTCCTGGACGCCCGCCCCCGGCGAGAGCGCTCCCGACCTGATTTATGCCAATGCCTCCCTCCAGTGGGTGGGGGAGCATGAAACGCTGATACCCCGCCTGTTCGCCCAACTGGCGCCAGGGGGCGTGCTGGCGATACAGATGCCCGACAACCGGCAGGAAGCCACGCACCGCGTGATGCGCGAGATTGCCAGCCTGCCCAAGTTTGCCGCCTACATCGGCGATGCCGCCAAGGTGCGGGCCGACATCCTGCCCATCCGCAGCTACTACGACCTGTTGGCCGGCCCGCAGGAGCAGGCCGGCGTCGAGGCCGGCGCCGTCGATGTCTGGCACACCGTCTACCAGCATCCCATGGACTCGGCCGGCGCCATCGTCCAGTGGCTGCGCGGCACCGGCCTCAAGCCCTTCGTCGAAGGCCTGCCCGAAGCCCTGCAGGCCGACTTCCTCACCGAATACGAAAACCGCGTGGACGCCGCCTACGGCGTGCGCGCCGACGGCCGGCGCCTGCTGGCTTTTCCCCGCCTGTTCATCGTCGCCCAGCGCAAGCCATGACCGCCGCCACGTCCACACCCTCTCGCGCACACCCGGCCCAGGTGCTGCTCGATGCGCAGGGCGGTGCCCTGCACCTGCCCGTCTGCGACCACTACAGCGGCGTGGAAGTGCGCATGCGCAAGAGCCTGCAGCTGCAGGCCGAGATGATGGCCGAGTTCGGCACCTGCGTGTTCGACGTCACGCTGGACTGCGAGGACGGTGCCCCCGTGGGCCAGGAGGCCGCCCATGCGCGCCTGGTGGCCTCGCTGGCGCGCGATGCCGCGCCCGGTGCCCGCGTGGCTGCGCGCGTGCATGCCGTGGACCACGCCAGCTTCGCGCAGGACCTGGACATCATCGTCGGCGAGGCCGGCGACCGCCTGTGCCACCTCATGCTGCCCAAGGTGGAAAGCGTGGACGACGTGCTGCTGGCCGAGCGGCATCTGGGCCGACTGGGCTGCCGCGAACTGCCGCTGCATGTGCTCATCGAGTCGCCCGCCGCCGTGCACCGTGCCTTCGACATCGCCGCACACCCGCGCGTGCAGAGCATTTCCTTCGGCCTGATGGACTTCGTCTCGGCCCATGGCGGCGCGATTCCCGCCTCGGCCATGGGCTCGGCCGGCCAGTTCGACCATCCGCTGGTCGTGCGTGCCAAGCTGGAGATCGCAGCTGCCTGCCACGCGCACGGAAAGGTGCCTTCGCACTGCGTGGTCACCGAGTTCAGGAACCCACAGGCGCTGCAGGCCGCTGCCACACAGGCGTCACGGCGGCTCGGCTATACCCGCATGTGGAGCATCCACCCGGACCAGATCCGTCCCATCCTCGCCGCGTTCGCGCCCCAGGCCGACGAAGTGGCGCAGGCCGCACAAATACTTACCGCCGCCGAGGCCGCCGACTGGGCGCCCGTCAGCGTGGATGGTGTATTACATGACCGGGCGAGCTACCGCTATTTCTGGCAGTTGCTCACACGTGCCCACCAGACCGGCCAGGCGCTGCCCCCGCAGGTGCAGCCCTGGTTTGCATCAGAATCACTTGCTTAGCCCACACCGGGAATTTGCAGGAGCCCAACGTATGAAGACAGCTATCGCCTCCATCCTGATCGCAGCCCCCTTGCTTGCCATGGGCCTGGGCGCCAGCGCCGCCGAACCTGCCAAGAAGGCTCCGGCCAAGGCCGCCGCCAAGCCTGCGGTCAAGAAGGCTCCCGCCAAGAAGGCCACCGCGGCCAAGGCCGCTGCCGGCGCTGCCGCAGTCGGCGGTGCGGCGGCCGTGGCAGCTGCTGCCCAGCAGCCGCTGTCCGCCGAAGACCTGGCCATCTCGGAGCGCGTGCACACCGGCCGCATTCCCTGCGAGCTGGGCGCCTTCGTCAATGTGACGGCCGACCAGTCCAACCCCGGCTACTTCAACATCGACGGCAAGGGCTTCAAGTACCACATGGCGCCCGTCAAGACCTCGACCGGCACCGTGCGCCTGGAAGACAAGCATGCCGGCGCCGTCTGGCTGCAGATCGCCAACAAGTCCATGCTCATGAACCAGAAGGTCGGCCAGCGCCTGGCCGACGAATGCATGAGCCCTGACCAGCTTCAGGTGGCCGAGGCCATCAAGAAGAACCCGCCTCCCAGCCTGCTGGAAGCACCCAAGCCCGCCGGCCAGTAATCCAGGCCCGGACCTGAGCGTCCCGCAAGCAGCCCCACTTTAGAAAACCATGGAGAGAGAATCATGTTGAAAGCCTACCGTGACCACGTGGCCGAACGCGCCGCGCTCGGTATCCCCCCGCTGCCGCTGGATGCCAAGCAGGTTGCCGAACTGATCGAGCTGATCAAGAACCCGCCCGCTGGCGAGGACGCCTTCCTGCTCGACCTGCTCACGCACCGCGTTCCTCCGGGCGTGGACGATGCCGCCAAGGTCAAGGCCAGCTTCCTGGCGGCCGTGGCCCACGGTGACATCCAGGTGGCTCTCATCTCCAAGGCCAAGGCCACCGAGCTGCTGGGCACCATGGTGGGCGGCTACAACGTGCACCCCCTGATCGAGCTGCTGGACGATGCCGAAGTCGCCGGCGTCGCTGCCGACGCGCTGAAGAAGACGCTGCTGATGTTCGACTTCTTCAACGACGTGGCCACCAAGGCCAAGGCCGGCAACGCCAAGGCCCAGGAAGTCATGCAGAGCTGGGCCGACGCCGAGTGGTTCACCTCGCGCCCCGAAGTGGACAAGAAGATCACCGTCACCGTCTTCAAGGTGCCCGGCGAGACCAACACCGACGACCTGTCGCCTGCACCCGATGCCTGGAGCCGTCCGGACATCCCGCTGCACTACCTGGCCATGCTCAAGAACACCCGTCCCGACGCGGCCTTCAAGCCCGAAGAAGACGGCAAGCGCGGCCCGATGCAGTTCATCGACGACCTCAAGAAGAAGGGCCACCTGGTCGCCTACGTGGGCGACGTGGTCGGCACCGGCTCCTCGCGCAAGTCGGCCACCAACTCCATCGTCTGGGCCACGGGCCAGGACATCCCCTTCGTGCCCAACAAGCGCTTCGGCGGCGTGACCCTGGGCGGCAAGATCGCCCCCATCTTCTTCAACACGCAGGAAGACTCCGGCTCGCTGCCCATCGAAGTGGACGTCTCCAAGCTGGAGATGGGCGACGTCATCGACGTGCTGCCCTATGACGGCAAGCTGGTCAAGAACGGCGAGACCGTCGCCGAGTTCCAGCTCAAGAGCGACGTGCTGTTCGACGAAGTGCGCGCCGGCGGCCGCATCAACCTGATCATCGGCCGTTCGCTGACCGCCAAGGCCCGCGAATTCCTGGGCCTGTCTGCCTCCACCGTGTTCCGTCTGCCCCAGGCGCCCGCTGCTTCGAACGCCGGCTTCACGCTGGCCCAGAAGATGGTCGGCCGCGCCGTCGGCCTGCCGGAAGGCCAGGGCGTGCGCCCCGGTACCTACTGCGAGCCGCGCATGACCACCGTGGGTTCGCAGGACACCACCGGCCCCATGACCCGCGACGAGCTCAAGGACCTGGCCTGCCTGGGCTTCTCGGCCGACATGGTCATGCAGTCCTTCTGCCACACGGCCGCCTACCCCAAGCCCGTGGACGTCAAGACCCACCGCGAGCTGCCCGCCTTCATCAGCAACCGCGGCGGCGTGGCCCTGCGTCCCGGTGACGGCGTGATCCACTCCTGGCTCAACCGCTTGCTGCTGCCCGACACCGTGGGCACGGGCGGCGACTCGCACACGCGCTTCCCCATCGGCATCTCCTTCCCTGCAGGTTCCGGCCTGGTGGCCTTCGGCGCCGCCACGGGCGTGATGCCCCTGGACATGCCCGAGTCCGTGCTCGTGCGCTTCAAGGGCGAAATGCAGCCCGGCGTCACCCTGCGTGACCTGGTGCATGCCATTCCCCTGTACGCCATCAAGGCAGGCGCGCTGACCGTGGCCAAGGCCGGCAAGAAGAACATCTTCTCGGGCCGCATCCTGGAAATCGAAGGCCTGCCCGACCTCAAGGTGGAACAGGCCTTCGAGCTGTCCGACGCCTCGGCCGAGCGCTCGGCTGCCGGCTGCACGATCAAGCTCAACCCCGAGCCGATCAAGGAGTACCTGACCTCGAACATCGTTCTGATGAAGAACATGATCGCCGACGGCTACGCCGACGCCAAGACGCTGCAGCGCCGCATCGAGAAGGTCGAAGCCTGGCTGGCCAAGCCCGACCTGCTCGAAGCCGACAAGGACGCCGAATACGCTGCCGTGTTCGAGATCGACCTGGCCGACATCAAGGAACCCATCGTCTGCTGCCCCAACGATCCCGATGACGCCAAGTTCCTGTCCGAAGTGGCCGGCACCAAGATCGATGAAGCCTTCATCGGTTCGTGCATGACCAACATCGGCCACTTCCGCGCAGCAGCCAAGCTGCTGGGCGGCCAGCGCGACATCCCCGTCAAGCTGTGGGTGGCTCCGCCCACCAAGATGGACCAGAACGAGCTGATCAAGGAAGGCCACTACGCCGCCTTCGGCACGGCCGGTGCCCGCACCGAAATGCCGGGCTGCTCGCTGTGCATGGGCAACCAGGCCCAGGTCCGCGAAGGCGCGACGGTGATCTCCACCTCGACCCGCAACTTCCCCAACCGCCTGGGCAAGAACACCAACGTGTTCCTGGGCTCGGCCGAGCTGGCCGCCATCGCATCGCGCCTGGGCAAGCTGCCCACCAAGGAGGAATACCTCAAGGAAATGGGCGTGATCGATGCCGACAAGTCCAGCGTCTACCGCTACATGAACTTCGACCAGATCGAAGAGTACGCGGACGTGGCCAAGGGCGTGAGCGCCTGAGTCCGGCCTGATCCGGCTCCATGAGCAAAGCCCGCTTCGGCGGGCTTTGCTGCTTTCTGGCTCTGTACTTTCCAGTTTACGCAGCCTGCCTCAACCGCCCCAGCACCTCCTGCGTCTGCGCATCCGCCGGAAAGAACGACTCCACGGCCAGCTCCTGCAGCGTCACATCCACCGGCGTGCCGAAGATGGTGATGGTGCTGATGAAGTTCAGCCGGCCATGGTCGGTGTCCAGCGCGAAGGGCACGGCAATGTGGCTGGCAGGTGCTGCGCCATGTGAGTCCGCTTCATCTTCCTTGAACGGGTAGGCGGCAATCTCGTCGTGCAGCGCCTGCAACTGCACATCCGACGTGGCGGCAATCTGCTGCTGCAGGCGGTGCAGCAGATGCGCGCGCCAATGGGCTGCATTGGCCAGGCGCGGGCCCAGGCCTTCGGGGTGCAGGCTCAGGCGCAGCACATTGACGGGCGGCTCCAGCAGCCAGGGCGCCACGCCGGCCAGCAGCAGCGGCACGATGGCGTTGGCGGCCACCAGGTTCCAGTGCCGGTCCACGGCCAGGGCCGGATTGGGTTCGTGGCCCTTGAGCACCAGGCCCACGGCCTGGCGCGCGGCGGCCAGATCCGGGTGGTCCAGCGGCCGGGCCTGGTACATGGGCGCATAGCCTGCGGCCACCAGCAGCGCGTTGCGCTCGCGCAGCGGCACGCCCAGGCGCTCCACCAGGCGCAGCACCATCTCGCGGCTGGGCTGGGCGCGGCCGGTTTCCACATAGCTCAGGTGGCGCGTGGAGATCTCGGCCTCCAGCGCCAGGCCCTGCTGGCTCAGGCGGCGGTGCTGGCGCCAGTGGCGCAGATGGTCGCCGAAGGGCGAGCGCGCGGACGGTGGATGGGCGGTGGAGGTCATGGTCCGCATCGTAGCGGCGGGGCTGGCGTGGCGGCCATGACCTGCGAGGTTATCGACCCTGTGCAGCCTGCGGCGGACCATGCAGTCCATGGCATGCACGGTGTGTGCCTGTTGCTCTCAAGGAGTTCGCCATGTCGATGTTCGCTTCCCCCCGTTTCCTGCCCCGCGTGATGTGGGCCGATGCTGCTTCCTGCGCCGCCTCGGGCGCCTTGCAACTGGTGGCGGGGCTGCCGCTGGCGGATGTGACGGGGTTGCCTCTGGCGCTGCTGCAGTCCACAGGCTGGTTTTTGCTGGGCTATGCGCTGCTGGCTGCGTGGATGGCGGCGCGCTCGCCTGTGCCGCGGCGGTTGATCGGGCTGGTGGTTGTGGGGAATTTCGGGTGGGCTGTGGGCTGTGTTGCGCTGTTGGCGTTTGGTGGGTTGGGGTTGTCTGCCTGGGGGGTGGCGTGGGTGTTGGCTCAGGCGTTGGTGGTTGTGGTGTTGGCTGAGTTGCAGTGGACTGGGTTGCGGCGCACGCGCGATGTGGTTGGCGGTGCGCGTGTTGCCATGTCATGACTACAGCGGGCTTGTTTTGACCCTGCCGGGCCGTTGTTTTTCGAGGCCGGGTCTCGGCCCGGCAGCCGACTGCCCTTTCTTGATTCGCCAAGAAAGGTCAGATCAAAGAAGGCGGCCCGACGCAGGCGCTGGCATACGGGGAGCTGGTGCGGGCCTTTGCTGCGCTCGGCCGGGTTCAGGGGGCTGCGCTGCTTTTGACGTGGTGGGAGCAGCCCACGGCGACGACTTCGCCGCTGGTTTCGCTGGCCAGCATGTCGGCGCTGTTGCGGATGGTGCGCAGGGCGCTGGCGAGCACCTCCAGGCGGTTGCTGGTCTCGGGCGTTTCCAGCCACAGCAGGGCCATGCGGGAGAGTGCCGAGATCTCGGCACAGCCTTGCTGCACCAGGCGGTCCACCTCGGTCACGACCTGGGTGAAATGCTCGGCGCTTGGTGGGGGTCTGGGTGTCATGGCTCGGCTCTCCATGCAAGGTTGAGAGAGGCCGTGGAAAGGCAAACGTTGCGCATGCTTCCGTGCTCCTAGTCGAGGCTTGAGACCACCGGGTTGCGTTTTCAAGCGCAGGCAGGTGGGCGGGATGTTGAAAACACGAGACTAGTCGTGCGGGCAGCCTTGCGGTGAGCCCCATCCCGCCCGAAATCGCACAGACGTGGACAAGCGCCCACGAATACAGGATTCAGACGTGACAAAGCCTCGCTGACGGGGAGGCTGCACCGCTAGTCTTGGAAAAGGTGTTTTCAAGCACCGGCCCCGTGACAGGGGGCTGGTGCGGATTGTGGCATAGCGACTGGAGTTGCTCCAGCGGGGCTGGCATGACCTGGCAGGTCATGGACTCGGGGGCTGTGGCGGCGGAGCATCGGCAGGGCCGGCTTGCGAGGTGCATGCCCGGCAATCCACAAGGAGTGCTGATGCCGATGTTTTCCCATGCCCGTTTCCTGCCCCGCACCCTGTGGGCCGACTCCATCTGCTGCGCCGCCGCGGGTGCGGTGCAACTGGCCTTCGCGCAGCCACTGGCCGTTGTCACGGGGTTGCCGCAGGCGCTGCTGCTGGGCACGGGGTGCTTCTTGCTGGCCTGGGCCTGCGTGGCTGGCTGGGGCGCGTGCCGCATGCCGCGCAGCCGGGGGCTGGTGGCCATTGCCGTGTTCGGCAACTTCGGCTGGGCCCTGGCCTGCGGGGTTGTGCTGTACAGCGGCGTGCTGGAGCCTGCGCCCGCAGGCTGGGCATGGGTGCTGGGCCAGGCGGCCATCGGCGTGGCGCTGGGCGATCTGCAGTGCGTGGGGTTGTGGCGCAGCAGGGCTTCGCTGGCCGGTTCGATGACAGCCCTGTGAAAGCCTGCCGCTTTTTCCGCGCGGACAGCGTTGTCCGCGTGTGACTATCGCCAATGGACCACAGCATCCGCGGGCACTTCTGGGCACAATGGAAATCAGAGTCTTGGTACATGCCCAGCAGCCCGGAAAAAGGCGGCGCGCATGTGCCTTCCCAGAGTTTCATCCAGGAGTCTCACGATGCGCCACGAATATGAAAACACCCTCAAGTCCTTTGCTGCGGCGGGGGGCAAGAAGGGCAAGTTCTTTTCCCTGCCTGAACTGGCAAGGCAATATCCACAGGTCCGGCGATTGCCCGTGTCGCTGCGCATCGTGCTGGAGTCCGTGCTGCGCAACTGCGATGGCAACAAGGTGACGCGCGAGCATGTGGAGCAGCTGGCGAACTGGAAGCCCCAGGCCGAGCGCGTGGACGAGATCCCCTTCGTGGTATCGCGCGTGGTGCTGCAGGATTTCACGGGCGTGCCGCTGCTGGCCGACCTGGCCGCCATGCGCAGCACGGCCGCCAGGCTGGGCAAGAAGCCCAAGTCCATCGAGCCGCTGGTGCCCGTGGACCTGGTGGTGGACCACTCCATCATGGTGGACTACTTCGGCACCAAGAAGGCGCTGGACCTGAACATGAAGCTGGAGTTCCAGCGCAACAAGGAGCGCTACCAGTTCATGAAGTGGGGCATGCAGGCCTTCGACACCTTCGGCGTGGTGCCGCCGGGCTTCGGCATCGTCCACCAGGTGAACCTGGAGTACCTGGCGCGCGGCGTGCACAAGACCAAGGACGGCGTGCACTACCCCGACACCCTGGTGGGCACGGACAGCCACACGACCATGATCAACGGCATCGGCGTGGTGGGCTGGGGCGTGGGCGGCATCGAGGCCGAGGCCGCCATGCTGGGCCAGCCCGTGTACTTCCTCACGCCCGATGTGGTGGGCTTCGAGCTGTCGGGCCAGCTGCGCGAGGGCGTGACGGCCACCGACCTGGTGCTGTCGGTGACCGAGATCCTGCGCCGCGAGAAGGTGGTGGGCAAGTTCGTGGAGTTCTTCGGCGAAGGCACGCGCACCCTGGCGCTGCCCGACCGCGCCACCATCGGCAACATGGCGCCCGAGTACGGCGCCACCATGGGCTTTTTCCCCGTCGATGAAAAGACCATCGACTACTTCAGGGGCACGGGCCGCAGCAAGGCCGAGATCGAGGCCTTCGAGGGCTATTTCCGCGCACAGGAACTGTTCGGCGTGCCGGCCGCCGGCGAGATCGACTACTCGCATGTGGTGCGCCTGGACCTGGGTACGGTGGCGCCCAGCCTGGCCGGACCCAAGCGCCCGCAGGACCGCATTGAGCTGGGCAATGTGTCGTCCAAGTTCGATGAGCTGTTCAGTGCCCCTGCGGCGCACAACGGGTTCAACCAGCCGATCGAACGGCTGGGCCGGAGCTTTCCCGTAGGCGGTGGCGGCGAGGGCGAGGTGGCTCCCGAGACGCCGGCACATCCGCCCGGCGCGCAGCGCTCGCTGGCCGAGATGGAGGCCAACAAGCCCAAGCTGGAGGCCGCTCACAGCGAGGCGCCGGTCGATGCCCCCACGCCGCCCAAGCGCCTGAGCATCGCCAACGGCGACGTGCTGATTGCCGCCATCACCAGCTGCACCAACACCTCCAACCCCAGCGTGATGCTGGCCGCCGGCCTGCTGGCCAAGAAGGCGGTGAAGGCCGGGCTCACGGTGCAGCCGCACATCAAGACCTCTCTGGCGCCGGGCTCGCGCGTGGTGACCGAGTATTTGACCGAAGCTGGCCTGTTGCCCTACCTGGAAAAGCTGGGCTTTGCGCTGGCCGGCTACGGCTGCACCACCTGCATCGGCAACGCGGGCGACCTCACGCCGGAGCTCAACGAGGCCATCACCAGCAACGACCTGGTCTGCGCGGCCGTGCTGTCGGGCAACCGCAACTTCGAGGCGCGCATCCACCCCAACATCAAGGCCAACTTCCTGGCCAGCCCGCCCCTGGTCGTGGCCTATGCCATTGCCGGCACGGTGCGCCGCGACCTGATGACCGAGCCCGTGGGCCAGGGCAAGAACGGCCGTGACATCTACCTGGGAGACATCTGGCCGACCAGCGAAGAGATCCACGCGCTGATGAAGTACGCCATGAACGGCAAGGCCTTCCGCGAGAACTACGAGAAGGTGCGCTCCGAGCCCGGCAAGCTCTGGGAAAAGATCCACGGCGTGACGGGCGCCACCTATACCTGGCCCGAGAGCACCTACATTGCCGAGCCGCCGTTCTTCGACGGCTTCCGGCTTGAGCTGGAAGCGCCCGCCGCCGGTGCTGCCGGCGCCGAAGGCTCCAACCCCTACGTGGTGCACGGCGCGCGCGTGATGGCGCTGTTCGGCGACTCCATCACCACCGACCACATCTCGCCGGCCGGCTCCATCAAGGAAAGCTCGCCCGCAGGCCAGTGGCTGCTGGCCCACGGCGTGCAAAAGGCCGACTTCAACAGCTACGGCTCGCGGCGCGGCAACCATGAGGTGATGATGCGCGGCACCTTTGCCAACGTGCGCATCAAGAACCTGATGATTCCGGCGCAGGCCGATGGCTCGCGCGAGGAGGGCGGCCTGACGCTGTACCGCGACGGCACGGGCCAGGTCACCAAGATGCCCATCTACGACGCGGCCATGAAGTACCAGGCCGAAGGCCGTGCCACCGTGATCTTCGCGGGCGAGGAATACGGCACGGGATCGAGCCGCGACTGGGCCGCCAAGGGCACGCAGCTGCTGGGCATCAAGGCCGTGGTGGCGCGCAGCTTCGAGCGCATCCACCGCTCCAACCTGGTGGGCATGGGCGTGCTGCCGCTGCAGTTCCTGGGCACGGACAGCTGGCAGACCCTGGGCCTGACGGGCGAGGAGTTCGTGGAAGTGATTCCCGCCGCCGACCTGGCACCGCAAAGCGAGGCCCAGCTGGTGATCACGCGTGCCGATGGCAGCAAGCAGACCGTGGTGGTCAAGCTGCGCATCGACACGCCCATCGAGGTGGACTACTACCGGCACGGCGGCATCCTGCCGTACGTTCTCAGGCAGCTCCTGGAATGAAGTTGGAAACCCCCTGAGCCGCTATGCGGCTTCCCCCTGGAAGGGGGACGACATCCTGGCAGCGGGGCGGCCCTTGCTCGGTGTCCCTCGCTTCTGGGTCACGCCAGTTTTGGACAGAGTGAACTGAGCAAGGGTGTGGCGTTTAGGGCTGCTGTCCCAGCCTGCCCACGCTGTCGCGCAGATGGGCCAGCAGCGATTCGACCAGGGGCTGCACATGGCCCGGATGCCACATGGCCTGCATCTGCGACTGCGGGTGCCGGCCCTGGATGGGCACGAAGGCCAGCCCCGGGAAGCCCACGCGCTGCAGGCAGGCCGGCACCAGGGACACGCCCTGACGCAGCGAAACCATGGACAGCACGGACAGCCAGTGCCTCACCTCATGGTGAAGGTCGGGCGTGAAGCCTTCGCTCTGGCAGATCTGCCATATCTGCTGGTGGTAGTCGGGCGAGACCTGGCGCGAGAACAGCACCATGCGTTCGCCCGCCAGCTGGCGCACCTGCAGCTTGCGCAGTCCGGCCAGCGCGTGGCTGTCCGGCAGGCAGGCCATGAACGGCTCGCTCACCAGGGTGTGTGATTGCAGGCCTGGCGCGGGGCGCGTGGCGTGCAGCAGGCCCAGGTCCAGCCGCTCCTGCTGCAGGCCGGCGATCTGCTCTGCGCTGTTGAGCTCCAGCATGTCGATGCGCACCAGCGGGTGCCGGGCGCGAAAGCTCTCCAGCGCCTCGGGCAGCCCGCGGTAGATGGCCGAACCCACAAAGCCCAGCCGGATGCGGCCCTGCACGCCGTCGGCGATGGCGCGCATGTCCTGGCGCACGCGCTGGGCCTGTTCCATGATGTCCTGGGCCTGCACGCGCAGGTGCTTGCCGGCGGCCGTGAGCCGCACCTCCTTGCTGGTGCGCTCGAACAGCTGGGCACCCAACTCTTCCTCCAGCTGGCGGATGGCCACGCTCAGCGGCGGCTGGGAGATGGACAGGCGCTGGGCTGCGCGGCTGAAGTGCAGCTCCTCGGCCAGCACCAGAAAGTACCTCAGTTGTCTCAGCTCCATGGCGTTCTATCCGGTTTGACTATTGATCAATACGTTATCGATATTTGACTCGAATAGGACTGTTTCCAAGAATGGGGGCATCCCCAAGACCCGGAGCCCATGCGCCCGGGCCCGGTTCCCACACAGGAGACAGACCATGAACCCCGAACCGCAGGCGCTGGCCGCCATGCAGTCTTCCCCCGCCCAGGCTTTCCAGGCCGTGCCCGACCGCCACGGCAGCAATCTGTACACCACCGATTCGCAGTTGCAGCCGCTGCTGGCGCTGTACCTGCCGCCCGAGGTGAACGCGCACCTGCAGCCCTATCTGGAGCGCATGGGTGCCCTGGCCGGCCGCGAGATCGATGAATGGGCGCTGACCGCCGACCGCAACCCGCCCGAGCTGGAGCACCGTGACCGCACGGGGCGCGATGCGCAGCGCATCGTCAAGCATCCGGCCTATGTGGAGATGGAGCGCGTGGCCTACGGCGAGTTCGGCCTGGCCGTCATGTCGCACCGCACGGGCGTGCTGGGCTGGGATGGCAAGCTGCCGCCGCTGGCCAAGTACGCGCTGACCTATCTGTTCGTGCAGGCCGAGTTCGGCCTGTGCTGCCCGCTGTCCATGACGGACTCGCTGGCGCGCACGCTGCGCAAGTACGGCGAGCCGGCCCTGGTCGAGAAGTACTGGCCGCGCATGACGCAGCTGCGCTTCGAGGACCAGGCCCAGGGCGCCATGTTCATGACCGAGCAGGCGGCCGGCTCGGACATCTCCAACACCCAGACGCTGGCCCGCCCGGCCGCCGACGGCAGCTGGCGCCTGTCCGGCGACAAGTGGTTCTGCTCCAACCCCGATGCCGACTTCGCCATGGTGCTGGCGCGCGTGGAAGGCGCGCCCGCGGGCATGAAGGGCATCTCGCTGTTCCTGCTGCCGCGCCGGCTCGATGACGGCTCGGCCAACCACTACCGCATCGTGCGGCTCAAGCACAAGCTGGGCACGCGCTCCATGGCCAGCGGCGAGATCGTGCTCGACGGCGCCGTCGCCTACCTGGTGGGCGAGCAGGGCCGGGGCTTCGTGCAGATGGCCGACATGGTCAACAACTCGCGCCTGTCCAACGGCGTGCGCTCGGCCGGGCTGATGCGCCGTGCCGTGGCCGAGGCCGAGTACGTGGCGCGCGAGCGCCGCGCCTTCGGCAAGGCCCTGCAGGACATGCCGCTGATGCAGCGCCAGCTCGACAAGCTGCGCATCTACTCCGAGCAGGCCCGCACCATGGTGCTGCAGACGGCCCAGGCGCTGCAGCGTTCGGACGCAGGCGAAGACGGCGCCTACGCGCTGCTGCGCATCCTCACGCCCATGATCAAGTTCCGCGCCTGCCGCGACGCGCGCAAGGTCACGGGCGATGCCATGGAGGTGCGCGGCGGCTGCGGCTACATCGAGGAGTGGAGCGATCCGCGCCTGGTGCGCGACTCCCACCTGGGATCGATCTGGGAAGGCACCAGCAACATCGTGGCGCTGGACGTGATCCGCGCCATCAAGAGAGAAGGCTCGCTGCCCGTGCTGTGCGACCACGCGGCCCAGCTGCTGGCCCAGACCGAGGCGGCCACGGAATTCAAGGCCGCGCTGTCGGCCAGCATGGACAAGGCTGCGGCCCTGGCCCTGCGCGCGGCCGAGGAGGGCGGTGACCGCCTGGCGCGCGCCGCCGCCTCGGGCCTGTACCACTGCTTCACGGCCACGGCCATGGCCTGGGAGGCCTCGTGCACCGGCAGCGCCGAGCGCATGCGCTGGGCCCAGCTGGTGCTGCTGCACCGCGTGCTGCCGCGCGACCCGCTGGCGGCAGGCGACCTGCCCGAAGGCTGGACACGCTGAGCCCATCGACCGCATCGACCCAGAACACACATCCCGTCCACAGGGATGACCGCACAAGTACCGGAGACAAACACCATGCCTTGCACTGACCCGAAGCCGTCCTTCCAGAAACGCCGATTCCTGTGCGCCTGTGCGCTCGCCGCCACCGCCGCGCTGCCGGCCGCCGCACTGGCCGAGCGCTTTCCCGAGCGGCCCATCAGCTTCGTCGTTCCCTTCCCGCCCGGCGGGCCCACGGACGCCATGGCACGCGTGCTGGCCACGGCGCTGACCGAGACGCTGGGCCAGAGCGTGATCGTGGAGAACAAGGCCGGCGCAGGCGGCAACATCGGCGCCGACTTCGTGGCCCGCGCCAGGCCGGACGGCTACACCATCATGTTCGGCACCTCGGGGCCGCTGGCCATCAACAAGCACCTGTACCGCAAGATCAACTACGACCCGCAGACCAGCTTCGCGCCCATCATCCGCGTGGGCCACCTGCCCAACGTGCTGGTGGTCAATCCGGCCACCAAGGCCACCACCGTGCAGGAGCTGATCGCGCAGGACAAGGCCAAGCCGGGCAGCCTGGACTATGCGTCCTCGGGCAACGGCGCCTCCTCGCACCTGGCCGGCGTGCTGTTCAACAAGATGGCCGGCACCTCGCTGCAGCACATCCCGTACAAGGGCACGGGCCCGGCGCTCAACGACCTGCTGGCGGGGCAGGTGAACATGACCTTCACCGACATCCTCACCGCCATGCCCTACATCAAGGCCGGCAAGTTCAAGGCCATTGGCGTGGCCACGGAAAAGCGCTCCCAGGCCATGCCCGATATTCCCACCATCGCCGAGCAGGGCCTGCCCGGCTACGACGTGAGCGTGTTCTTCGGCGTGGTGGCACCGGCCGGCACGCCGGCCGACCGCATCGAGACGCTGAACGCGGCCTTCCGCAAGGCCCTGGGCAGCGAGCGCATCCGCAAGACCTTTGCCGACCAGGGGCTGGAGCCGGCATCGGATCTGTCGCCAGCAGGGCTGTCGACCTTCATCGCGCAGGAGGTCACGAAATGGAAGGCCGTGGTCGATGCCTCCGGCGCCAAACTGGATTGAATAGATGGAGAACACCCCCTGAGCGGCTACGCCGCTTCCCCCTCTCTCGCACGCGGGAGTGGGACGGCGCCTTCGCTGCGGGGCGGCCCTTGCTGGGCGCCCCAGTGGCTTGAAACACGCCAGTCTTGCACCTTGTGCCAATGAAGAAAGAAACTTTATGAGCAGAGCCAATGGTGCCCTCCAGGGCATCCGTGTCCTCGACCTCTCCCGCATTCTTGGCGGCCCGCTGTGCGGCCAGATCCTGGGCGACCACGGCGCCGACGTGCTCAAGGTGGAGCCGCCGCAGGGCGACGATACGCGCGCCTGGGGGCCTCCGTTCCAGGACGGTGTGTCCTCCTACTACCGGGGCCTGAACCGCAACAAGCGGCTGCAGTTCCTGGACCTGTCCCAGCCCGAAGGCCAGCAGGCCGTGCTGGCGCTGATGGAGCAGGCCGACGTTGTGGTGGAGAACTTCAAGATCGGCACCATGGAAAAGTGGGGCATTGGCTGGGAGCAGGTGCGCGAGCGCTTTCCGCGCCTCATCTGGTGCCGCGTCAGCGGCTTCGGCGCCGATGGTCCGCTGGGTGCCTGGCCCGGCTATGACGCGGCCATCCAGGCCATGACGGGGCTGATGAGCGTCAACGGCGAGGCCGGCGGCGATCCGCTGCGCGTGGGCCTGCCCGTGGTGGACATGGTCACGGGCATGAACGGCGTCATCGGCGTGCTGCTGGCGCTGCAGGAGCGCCAGCGCAGCGGCCTGGGCCAGCTGGTTGATGTCTCGCTGTACGACAGCGGCATCTCGCTGCTGCACCCGCATGCGGGCAACTGGTTCATGAGCGGCAGGACGCCAGGGCGCTCGGGCAACGCCCATCCCAACATCTATCCCTACGACAGCTTTGCCACGGGCACCACGCCGGTCTTCCTGGCCGTGGGCAACGACCGCCAGTTCCGCCTGCTGTGCGAGCACCTGGGATGCCCGCAACTGGTGGCCGACGAGCGCTTTGCCACGGCCGGCCAGCGCTCGCACCACCGCGATGCGCTCAAGCCGCTGCTGGAGCAGGCCCTGCAGTCCTGCGACGGCCCCGCGCTGGCCGATGCGCTGATGGCCATCGGCGTGCCCGCCGCACCCGTACTGGGCGTGGACGCGGCGCTCAACCACCCGCATACCCTGCACCGCGAGATGGTGGTGGAGATGGAGGGCGGCTACCGGGGCCTGGGCGCGCCCGTCAAGCTCAGCCGCACGCCGGCCAGCTACCGGCATGCGCCGCTGGCCGAGGGCGACAGTTTCGAGTGATTTGCGTGGTGCGCTCAGGGCACGATGGGGCGCAGTTGCGCGTCAGCCATGCCCACCAGCAGCGCACGCCCGTCGGGTTCCACGCGGAACTCGCCGTAGCGGGCCTGCTCCCAGCGCTGGCCATCGCCTTCGCGGAAGTACCAGGCATCGGTCACCAGCGTCCACCGGCCGCCGCGCGGGGTGAGTTCAAAGCGCTGTTCGCCGGGCGCCAGCGGCTCGCTGGCCGTGCCGGTGCGCAGCCACTGCACCACGCCCTGCTCATCGAGCTTGCCGATGGCGTAGAGGCGTCCGCTGCGCAGGTTCTCTTTCTCCACGTCCCTGTCCTCGGAAGGCAGGCGGAAGTTCAGACGCATGTAGTCGCCCTGCATCAGGGAGCGCGGGTCCACCGGCGCCAGTTCCACGAACACCTTGCGTCCCTGGGCGATGGTGCGTTCCTTCTGCGCAATGCCGATATTGGCCACCGCCAGCGTGCAGGCCGCCGTCAGCACCACCAGCCACGGCGCCCAGCGCTGCAGGGGCACGGCGCCCGATGCGGCGGCGGTCTCCGCGCTGCCTGGCAGGGCTGCGGCGCGCGGCCCTGCCCAGGCCAGCAGGCCCAGCAAGGCGCCGCAGCCGGCCAGCACCATGGCTTTGGTGGCCAGTGGCCAGGCCAGCTGGTAGTAGAAGCTGCCCACGATCCAGGCCGCAGCCAGGGCGGCCGCTGCGGCCTGCCGCCAGCGGCCGCTGGTGCCGGTCACCGCCAGCGCCAGCAGGCAGGCGCCCAGCCAGGGCAGAAAGGCACTCAGCACGGCCAGCACCACGGCAGCCACGGCGGCGCGCGGCTGCCGCAGCGTGGGCCATGCGCGCTGGGCGAACCAGGCGGCTGCCAGGGCCAGCACGGCCGAGCCGGCCTGCGTCAGTACGCCCATGGAGATGTTCGGGGCGGCTTCCTGCGCCAGCTCGCCCGCCAGGCCGCCGCCCAGCACGCCGGCCACCATGAAGCTCCTGCCGGACAGAAAGGCCAGGCCAGCCAGCACCGCCAGCAGCCAGCCTGTGGCAAAGGGCTCCAGCGCCGCCGCCATGCGGGTCTGTGCCGCAGACTGCCCCAGCGCGCGCCACTGGGCTGCCAGCAGCAGCATCCAGAGCAGCAGTGCCGCATGCACGATGACCCAGGTCGGCAGGCCTGCGTACAGGGTGGATGGATCGTTGTCCGGCCAGAGCATGGTGCAAAACAGCAGCGCGCAGGCGGCGCCCAGCAGCACGCGCAGCCAGGGCCTTGCAATGGCGGCCGTGCAGGCCAGCGCAATGGCCAGGCCTATCGCGGCCGCAGCCTGCCCCGACAGGTCGCGCGCCAGGCCAAAGCCCAGCAGGCCGGCGCCGGTCAGCATGGCAGGCAGGGCCAGCTGCTCCAGGAAGACGGGCAGCTCCTCGGCGCGCAGCACGGCCACGGCTGCGGCCAGCATCATGGCGCCGATCACATAGGTGCCGGCGCCGCGCTCTATCCAGTCGGACAGGGCAAACGCAAACAGAATCAGCAAGGGAAGAAGGGCCAGCCAGGCGCCCAGCGCCGTGAGCAGCACCACCGCCCAATGGCGGTCGTTGGCGGCAGGGCGGCGGTCCTGCAAGGCGGCAGGCGGCAGGATGCCCTGGTCCACGGCCTGGCGCAGCAGGGTGTCGTGTCCGTGGCTCATTGAAGGCCTCCTTCCGCGTTGCGTGACATTCGAAGCACCAGGCTGACCGTGGCCGCCAGCAGGCACGCAGCGCCCAGGCCCACGAGCAGCAGCATGCCCGTGAAGTCCGCCCCCAGTTTCTCCAGCAGCAGGTAGACCAGGCCGCACACCAGCAGCACGTTCAGGCCCAGCGCCGCACCGCTGAGCAGGAAGATGTCGAAATGCCTGCGCAGGCCCGCCAGCGCCGCCGCGCCTGCCAGCAGCACCAGCCCCAGCGGGTACTGCGGCGCCACCGTGCTGTGGAACAGCCCGCTGATGGCGGTGGAGGTGATCATCGCCAGCGCCAGCGCGCCCGCGCCGCGCAAGGCCCACAGCCCCGCGCCCGTGAAGCGTCGCAGGGCCGGTGCCATGACTGCGGTGACGGCAAGGGCGGCGCCCAGGGCCACGGCATGCACGCCCAGGTCGCGCGACTCCACCTCCCAGAACTGCGGCGTATGGGCCTGCGCCCACAGCGCGATGCCCGTCATGGCAACCACCACCCAGGGCACCCAGACGCCATCGCTGCGCGCCGCCAGGGCCAGCGGCAGGGTCAGCGCTGCCCACAGCGCAAACAGCTGCCAGGGGTCCGCTCCCGTCTGGTAGGTCTGCCCGAAAAAGGCGAACAGCGCACCCGTGCCCAGCAGCGCCAGCACGGACAGCGGCACGCGCGCCGCCGCGCGCCATGCCGCGCCAAGACACATCACGAGCACGAAGCCCTGCAGCAGGGCAAAGCGCTGCATGCGGCCCATGCTCTCCCAATTGGCGGCAATCCACAGCACGATGCCCAGCCCGCCCAGCGCCGCGCCCAGCAAGGCCACCACGGGCCACAGGCGGGTTCTGAGGGCGGCCGGTTCATGCCCGAATCCCGCCAGTGCAAACAGCTGCACGGCGGCCTTGCGGTCCAGGCCATGCTGGCGGACAAGGTCATGCAATAGGGGGCGCAGGTTCATGGTGTGGATGTTCCTTGGCTTGAAGATGCGGATGCCCGACTTTGCCAGAACCTGTCCGGGATGGATTGCAACGCGGCAGCCCGGTGCCGGTGCAACCTGCTATCTTCCTCCCACTCTCCGGAACACTGCCGCCATGCATCCTGCGCCTGCCCCTTTTTGCCGACCTCGCATGTACCCCGCCAAGCCGCTGGCATGCCCTCTGAACGCAACGGCGTTGCTGGCGCCATGAAGCGCGGCGCCGACCTCGACGATTTCGACGACCCAGTCGAATGGACGCCGGTCACACGCCCTGCCGCCATCGCGCTGACGGCTTTCGGCGCCTGGATCATCTGGGGCCACTTCTTCAGCGAGGACCGCTGGCTGATGCTGCTGGACAACGCCAACCTCGCGCTGCACGAGGCCGGGCACCCGCTGGTGGCCCTGTTCTCGCAGCATCTCTCGGTCTACGGCGGCACGCTGTTCCAGTTGCTGTTCCCCGCCCTGTTCATGCGCCATTTCCGCAGGCAGGGCCAGCGCACGGGCTGGATCGCCTCGCTGATGTGGCTGGGCGAGAACCTGATGAACGTGGCCCGCTACATGAAGGACGCGCGCGCCCAGGTGCTGCCGCTGGTGGGCGGCGGCGACCATGACTGGACGGAGATCTTCAGCCGCTGGGGCGTGCTCCAGGCCGATGTGCGCATCGGCACGCTGACGTCGCTGCTGGGGCTGTGCCTGGTGGCGTGGGGGTTGCGGCTGGCGGTGCCGCGTCTTCGTGCTCCCCAGGCCTGAAGCTCCATCTGATACGGTCGAATTCACCGCATCTGCTGCTACCCGCAGAGCAGGGCGCTGGGCATAGTCCAGGCAGTCCCCGGCAATTCATGACAAGCCCGCATCACGGGCGCACCGGCCGGGGCGAAGGCCCCGCATGTCAGAACGACCGAAACCGCTTCCCGATGAAACCGCCGCAGCCCCCCGGCCGCGGCCCGCGCCGCGCAAGGTGATTCCCATCGCCGACGCCAGCGCGGATTCCCCGCTGTTCGAGTCTCGCCGCAAGATCCAGCCGCGCTCCATCTCGGGGCGCTTCGCCAACTGGCGCTGGGCCATGGTCTGGCTCACGCAGCTGTTCTTCTACGGCATACCCTGGCTGCAGATCCACGGCCGGCAGGCCCTGCTGTTCGACCTGGAGCAGCGGCGCTTCTACATCTTCGGCTGGCTGCTGTATCCGCAGGATTTCATCTACCTGGCCGTGCTGCTCATCGTCTCGGCGCTGGCGCTGTTCCTGTTCACCACGGTGGCGGGGAGGCTGTGGTGCGGATTTTCCTGCCCGCAGACGGTCTACACCGAGCTGTTCATGTGGGTGGAGCGCCGGCTGGAAGGCGACCGCAGCGCACGCCTGCGCCTGGATGCCAGCGGCTGGGGTCCGGAGAAGATCGCGCGGCGTGGCGGCAAGCATGCGCTGTGGCTGCTGATTGCGCTGTGGACGGGGCTGACCTTCGTGGGCTACTTCGTGCCCATCCGCAGCCTGCTGCCCGAGGTGCTGGCGCTGACCGGCGCATGGCAGATCTTCTGGGTGCTGTTCTATGCGCTGGCCACCTACGGCAACGCGGGCTTCCTGCGCGAGCAGGTCTGCAAGCACATGTGCCCCTATGCGCGCTTCCAGAGCGCCATGTTCGACAAGGACACCCTGGTCGTCACCTACGACGCCGCACGCGGCGAATCGCGCGGCCCGCGCCACAAGGGGGTGGACTACCGGGCCCAGGGGCTTGGCGACTGCATCGACTGCACGCTGTGCGTGCAGGTCTGCCCGGTGGGCATCGACATACGCGACGGCCTGCAGTACGAATGCATCGGCTGTGGCCTGTGCATCGACGCCTGCAACAGCGTCATGGACCGCATGCACTACCCGCGCGGGCTGATCCGCCTGTCCACGCAGAACGGCGTGGCCCGGGGCTGGCGCCAGAGCGAGCTGGTGCGCCGCATCTTCCGCCCGCGCGTGCTCATCTACGGCACGGCGCTGGTGGCCATCTCCACGGCCATGGTGGCCAGCCTGGCGCTGCGCACGCCGCTGAAGGTGGACGTGGTGCGCGACCGGGGCACGCTGTCGCGCATCGTGGCCGGCGGCCAGATCGAGAACATCTACCGCGTGCAGATCGGCAATGCCACGGAGCAGGACCAGCGCTATGTGCTGTCGGCCTCGGGCATCGAGGGCCTGTGCGTGGCTTCGGAGACCGAGGTGGACGTGGGCGCGGCCCAGGACCGCTGGGTCGTGGTGCGGCTGCAGGCGCCCTATGGCGCGGCCGGCCCTGGCTCGCACGGCGTGGAGATCACGGCCACGGCGGTGGGTGATCCGGCGCTTACCAAGCAGGCGCACAGCACGTTCCTGGTGCCGCGCTGAGGGGCCGGTTGGGTGGATTGATTCAGGAGTACAGCGCAGTTGTTGTGCACGATGCCTGGTCCGCTGCAGCGCGGGCTGGCATCGGTTTTGAGGCCCCGGAAGTTTGTTCCGGGGCCTTTTTTTATCGTGTCTTCCCGACAAGGCGGACCAGCGGGCTGGCAGTCAGGCCAAGGAGAAACGACAGGGGCTTGAATGAGGCAGGCACGAGGCAGCACTTCAAATTCGCAGGCTCTACCCTGTGGTGATATGTATGAAGGTGAAATACATACCCGTAACGGGTATAGTTGGGAGGCTGGCATGGCGCGCGTTCTCAAACGCAAGGACTTTTCCCGATGGCAGGCGAGCGAGAAACTGCCCGATACCGCGCTGTGCAAGGCGGTCAGGGAGATGGAAAGAGGGCTGATCGACGCGGACCTGGGGGGCTTTCTCTACAAGAAGCGGGTGGCGCGTCCAGGCGCGGGCAAGAGTGGGGGTTATCGAACGCTGTTGTCGGCACGAATCGGCAACCGATACTTCTTCCTGCATGGTTTCACCAAGAACGACAAGGCGAACATCACACAGGAAGAACAGAGGGCTTTGAGGTTTGCAGGCAAGCTGTTTCTGGACCTGTCCACCCAGGCCTTGTCGGCGGCCTTGCAGTCAGGCGTTTTGTTGGAGGTGCATTGTGAGCAAGATCATTGAATCCCTGCGCGGCGATCTGGCTGCGCTGTACGAAGCGGGCGCCATCGACAAGGTGACGATGCGCGAGTTCGACGCGATCTGTCCTCCCCCGGTGCGGGAGTTCGAGGCGGCCGACATCAAACAGCTGCGCGAGACTTTGAAGTTCAGCCAACCGGTGTTTGCGCTGCATTTGCACACCACGGCTTCCACGGTGCGCAAATGGGAGCAGGGCGAAACCCGTCCCGCCGGACCGGCGCTCAAGCTGCTCAACGTCATCGCCGACAAAGGCCTTCAGGCCATCCTCTAAGCCGGGGCGACACAAGGGTGGTATGCGGGCGACTCCCGGGCGACACGATCTGGTGTAAATGCTCATAGGGAAATCCGCAGACCCCGCTATGGTGGGCGGCTGTTTTCCGTCCCGCGTATGAACAAGAAACCTGCCTCCCCCGACAACGTCTTTTCCGAGTCCAGCGCCTCCGCATCGCTGGCCGCCTCCACCACCACAGCCGGCATCACCAGCACCACCGGCGGCAGCCCGGCAGCGGCCACGCCCAAGCCCACGCCTTTTCGCTCCGCCCTGATCCGCTCCGGCACCATCCGTGCCACCACACGCAGCTTCCTGCATGCCCTGGGCCAGGACGACGAAGACATAGAGCGCCCGCACATCGGCGTGTTCCACACGGGCGGGGAGATGAGCCCCTGCAACCTCAACCTGCGCGACCAGGCCCAGCATGCCAAGACCGGCATCTATGCCGGGGGCGGTACGCCGCATGAATGCCCGGTGGTGTCGGTCAGCGACGGGCTGACCATGGCGCATTCGGGCATGCGGTTCTCGCTGGTCTCGCGCGAGCTGATCGCCGACAGCGTGGAGGCCTCGGTGCGCGGCCACCAGTGGGATGGCATCTTCGCCATCGGCGCCTGCGACAAGAACCTGCCGGGGCTGATGATGGGCATGGTGCGCTGCAATGTGCCCAGCGTCTTCGTGCATGGCGGCTCGGCCCTGCCGGGACAGGCGCCCGGCGTGCACGGGCGCGACCTGAACGTGGTCGATACCTACGAGACCATCGGCCAGGTGCTGGCCGGCACCGCCACGGCGCAGGACCTGGAGGCCATGAGCCGCGCCTGCCTGCCCACGGCCGGCGCCTGCGCTGGCCAGTTCACGGCCAACACCATGGGCATGGTGAGCGAGGCGCTGGGCCTGGCGCCCATCGGCTCCAGCATGGTGCCCGCCGTGTTCAGCGAGCGCGCACCGCTGATGCGCCGCGCCGCGCGCCAGCTCATGCAGGCCGTGTGGGCCAGCGCCGAAGGCGGCGGCCCGCTGCCGCGCGACATCATCACGCGCCGGGCGCTGGAGAATGCCTGCGCCGTGGTCAGCGCCACGGGCGGATCGACCAATGCCGCCCTGCACCTGCCGGCCATCGCGCACGAGGCCGGCATCCGCTTCCATCTGGACGACGTGGCCGAGATCTTCGCGCGCACGCCGCTGATCGCCGACCTGCGCCCCGGCGGGCGCTTCCTGGCGCGCGACGTGTACTACATCGGCGGTGCCGGCGTGATCCTGCGCACGCTGATGGAGCAGGGCTTTGTCCACGGCGATGCGCTCACCTTCACGGGCCGCACCCTGGCCGAAGAACTGGCCGATGCCGCGCCGCCCGATGGCGAGGTGGTGCGCACGCCCGGCAACCCCATCACGCGCGACGGTGGCCTGACCGTGCTCAAGGGCAACCTCTGCCCCGATGGCGCGTTGCTGAAGACGGCCGGCCTCAAGACCCTGGTGCACCGGGGCCCCGCGCGCGTCTTCGAGTCCGAGGAACAGGCCCAGGCCGCCGTGCAGGCCATGCAGTACGCGGCCGGCGATGTCATCGTCATCCGCAACGAAGGCCCGCGCGGCAGCCCCGGCATGCGCGAGATGCTGGGCATCACGGCGCTGCTCTATGGCCAGGGCATGGGCGACAAGGTGGCCCTGCTGACCGATGGGCGCTTCTCTGGTGCCACGCGCGGCCTGTGCATCGGCTACGCAGGCCCCGAGGCCGCCGACAACGGCCCCATTGCCGCGCTGCGCGACGGCGACCTCATCGCCATCGACGCCCGCGCCGATGCGCGCAGCATCACGGTGGAAATCGGCGAGGCCGAACTGGCCGCACGTCTGGAACAATCAGCCGCCGCGCGCCGCCAGATGCCGCCGCTGGGCGGCGTGCTGGAAAAATACGCGCTCACCGTGCGCCCGGCCCACCAGGGAGCGGTCACGCATTCGGGCCAGGTGGTCTGGCTGCGCGACGACAGTTGAAGCCGCCGGGCTGGCACGCATTTCCCCCGCTGTTCCCCCACTGTTTTTTTCAGAGTTTCAATTTCAACCGGAGACATACGCATGAACATCGACCGCCGCCAATGGCTGGGCACCGCTGGAGCGGGTGCGCTGCTGGCCAGCCTGGGCCAGCAGGCCTGGGCGCAGGCCCAGGGCCCCATCGAGACCCTGAACATCATCACCGGCTTCGCGGCCGGAGGCACCTCTGACGCCATCTGCCGCCGCGTGGGCACCAAGCTGTCGGGCTATGCCAAGACCGCCGTGGTGGAAAACCGCACGGGCGCGGGCGGGCAGATCGCCATCAGCTACGTCAAGGGCCGGCCCGCAGACGGCGCCACCTTGCTGCAGACGCCCACGTCCATGCTGTCCATCTACCCGCACATCTACAAGAAGCTGCCCTATGACCCGGTGGCCGACCTGGCGCCGGTCACCGTGGGCTGCATCTTCGACTTCGGCTTCGCAGTCGGCCCCGCCGTGCCCGCCAGCGTGACCACCGTGCCCGAATTCTTCGCCTGGGCCAAGGCCAACCCCGCAGGCGCCAACTTCGGCTCGCCTGCGCCCGGCTCCACGCCGCACTTCATCGGCGCCCTGCTGGGCCAGCATGCCGGTGTGGACTTCAAGCACGCCGGCTACCGCGGCACCCAGCCGGCGCTGCTGGACATGCTGGGCGGCAACGTCTCCGCCGTCTGCGGCCCTGTGGGCGACATGCTGCAGCACCTGGCCGGCGGCAAGATGCGCATCCTGGGCGTCAGCGGCGCCAAGCGCAGCCGCTTCGCACCCCAGGTCCCCACGCTGGTGGAGCAGGGCTACAAGGACATGGCGCACAGCGAATGGTTCGCCTTCTTCGTGCCAGCCAAGACCCCCGCCGAGACCGTGCAGCGCCTGAACGGCCACATGCGCAAGGCCCTGGCCACGCCCGACGTGGTGGACAGCCTGGCCACCTTCGGCCTGGACGCCCAATCCTCCACCCCCGCCGAACTGGCCGCGCTGCTGCAGTCCGAACTCGCCAAATGGGGCCCCATCGTCAAGCGCGTGGGATTCACAGCAGAGGGCTAAAAAGAACAAAATGGGCCGAGCGAAGCGACGGCCCGCTCCATGCCCACCCCCCACTCCCCGTATGTCAGCGCAGGTTGCCCGCAGCGAAGCGGAGGGTCGCGGACATTCGGGTCGCCTTCTTTGATCTGACCTTTCTTGGCGAATCAAGAAAGGGCAGTCGGCCGCCGGGCCGAGACCCGGCCTCAGAAAAATACCACCCGGCAGGGACCAAAAAGTTCAGGCCCCTGCAATAGCAGCCTCAGAACGGCAACGTCCCCTGCACATACAACGTCCGAGGCATCCCCACATACTTGCCCCCGTTGTTGTCCGTAGACCGCGTGTAGTACCTGCGATCAAACAGATTCTTGACCCCCACGGCCACCCGCAGATTGCCCAGCGACTTGCCAAAGTCATAGCCCGCACGCAGGCCCACGGTTGCAAACCCGGGAATATCGCCCAGCCGCCCCGCAGCATCTTCCTGCGTCACATACTGCGTGCCCGACCCCGGAGAGCGCTGCTTCGATTGCGCGGCCAGGTCCGCATTCAGCGTCCACTGCCCCAGCGCATAGCGCGCCCACAGCTGGCCCGTGTGGCGCGAGTACAGCGGCAGGTCGCGCCCCGCGAAATCGCCGGCGCGCGAGACGGCCTCGGTATAGGTATAGGACACACCCGCCGTCAGCCCCTTGAGCGCGGCATTCCACTGGCCCAGGTCGTAGCGCAGCGAGGACTCGATGCCGCGGTGGCGCGTGGCGCCCAGGTCGGTCCAGATGCCGTCCACGCCCACGCGGGTCAGCAGCAGTTCCTTTTCGAAGTCGATGTTGAACAGCGTCAGCTCGGCGTTCAGCGCCGGGCTGTTGTAGTGCGTGCCCACCTCATAGGTCTTGGCCGATTCGGGATGCAGGCCGCGCTCGGTCTGGGCCAGTTGCGCATACTGCTGCGGTCCGAAGGACTTGCCCGCGTTGGCGAACAGCGACCACTGCGCATTCATGCGGTAGAGCACGGACAGCGTGGGCAGGAGCTCGCGTGCCTCGGCCTTGGGGAACAGCTGGCTGGTGACGGTGCTGCCGTCGGCGCCCAGGTTGCTGACGTTGTTGAAGGAGTTGATGCGTTCGTAGCGCACGCCGGGGGTGATGGTCCAGTTGCCGATGTCGATGCGGTCATCGATGTAGAAGGCATGGGCCGTGGTGCCGCCCTGGCTGGTCTGGTAGGGCGTGATCGGCAGGGCCATGGCGTTGGCCATGGTGGCGGGGTTGTAGTAGGCGGTGCGCAGCGCGACCTCGGAACTGCTTTCCTTGAGGTAGCGGTAGCCCACGCTGACTTCCTGCACCACGGAGCCGGTCTCGAACAGGCGCGAGTAGCGCGGCTCGATGCCGAAGTAGTGGTAGCTGCGCGGCGCGGCCGTCAGGCGGCGCTGGTTGACGTTGTCCTGCTCGATGTGGCTGCCGCGGAACGAGTCCACGTAGTAGCCCAGCAGCTCGAAGTTGTTGCGCCCGTCCTTGTGGTTGTACTTGAACGAGGCATCGGTGCGGCGGCCGTCGAAGCTGTCGTAGGAGCGCGTGGACTGGAACGGGTCGGCCGCGTACTGCGCCGTGGTCAGGCCGCCGGGCATGCGGCCCGAGCCCTCGAAGTGGTGCAGCGAGACGGCGATGTCGTCCTGGGCCGAGATGCGGTAGGCGCCCTTGAGCAGGATGTCGTCGATATCGGTCTTGTCATTGCCTGCGCGCCAGCCGTCGCCATGCGTGCCCGAGTACAGCAGGGCCAGGCCCAGGCCGGATTCGCTGGTGCCGCCCACGAAGAGGCTGGGCGTGGTCTTGGCATTGCCGCCGTGGCTGTAGAACTCGGTGCCCACCGAGGCCTCGGCCGCGAAGGTCTTGGGAATGGCGCGCGTGACGAAGTTGATGATGCCGCCCACGTTCTGGGGGCCGTAGCGCACCGAGCCCGCGCCGCGGATCACGTCCACCGACTCCAGGTTGCCCAGCGAGACGGGCGCCAGCGACAGCTGGGGCTGGCCGTAGGGCGCGTAGGAGACGGGCACGCCGTCCATCAGCACATAGGAGCGCGGCGACAGGCGTGCCGTCAGGCCGCGCACGCCGATGTTCAGGGACACATCGCTGCCGCCCGTGCCGTTGCTGTCCTGCACCTGCACGCCGGGCACCAGGCGCAGCACGTCGCGCAGGCTGGAGGAGCCGGTTTCCTCGATGCGCGCCCGCTCGACGATGGTGCGCGCGCCGGCATGGTCCAGTACTTTTTCCTCGCTGGGGTTGTCCAGCCAGTTGCCCGTGACGGTGATGGCGGACAGGCCGGCCTCGGGTGCGGTGGTGGTGGGCGATGGTGCCTGTGCCGACGCCTGCAGCGACAGCAGGGCGGCGGCGACAGCGGCCGCGCAGCGTGTGAGCGTGGCGCAGTGATTGCTGGAAACCATGGAAAACTTCCTTTGTGCCTCTGGGAATGGTGCAGCGCTGAAGGGTCGGCTGGCAGGCTGCAGGACGCGTGGCGGCGGGCGAGGCGGAAGCAGGAGACAAGGACCGGTCAGCATGCATGGCGGCAATGCCGGTTCGGTGCGCGAGTCTAAATGAGAATCATCCAGCCGGCACCAGACTGGCAGCAGCTGCGCGGGGTCGCGTTGCCCGGGCGCTACAGCGCAGCAGGTGCCTCCAGCGCAGCGGGCGCTTACCCTGCTGCTTTTGCTGCGGGAAGGGACTGCATTGCGCGGGCCAGCTCGCCCAGCGTGGCCAGGGCCTGCCCGGTCTCGTCGCTCCAGTCATGGCCGTAGTTCAGCCGCAGGCAATGGCCGAAGGCCTGCGAGGCCGAGAAGATCGGCCCCGGCGCCACGCTGATGCCGCGCGCCAGCGCTGCGCGGTGCAGGGCCAGCGCATCGCAGTACGGCGGCAGCTCTATCCACATGAAGTAGCCGCCCTCGGGCCGCGTGGCCCGCGTGCCTTGCGGAAAGTGGCGGGCAATGGCCGATGCCATGTGGTCCCGCTGCAGGGCCAGGCTCTGGCGCAGGCGGCGCAGGTGGCGGTCCACGCCACCGCTTTCCAGGTAGTCGGCCAGCGCCTGCTGGCTGGGGGCATTGGTGGCCAGCGTGGTGGTGAGCTTTTGCCGCGCCACGGCGCGCGTGAAGCGGCCCGGAGCGGTCCAGCCCACGCGCCAGCCGGGCGCCAGGCACTTGGAGAACGAGGCGCAGTGCAGCACCCAGCCCTCGGTGTCGAAGGCCTTGGCCGGTGGCGGGCGGTGTTCGCCAAAGTACAGCTCGCCGTAGACATCGTCCTCGATCAGCGGCAGCTGGTGGCGCGTGGCCAGTTCCACCAGGGCCTTCTTGCGCGCCTCGGGCATCAGGCTGCCCAGCGGATTCTGGAAGCTGGTCATCAACCAGATGGCCTGGGGCCGGTGACGCTGCACGGCGGTCTCCAGCGCGGCCAGGTCCATGCCTTCGCCGGGATGCGTGGGCACCTCGATGGCGGACAGCCCCATGCGCTCCAGAGCCTGCAGCGCGCCATAGAAGCAGGGCGATTCGATGACCACGGCGCCACCGGGCCGCGTGACGGCGGCCAGACACAGGTTCAGTGCCTCCAGCGCGCCATTGGTGATGACCAGGTCGGACGGTGACAGTGCCAGACCGTCGGCCAGGTAGCGCCGCGCGATCTGGCGTCGCAATGCCATGCTGCCGGGCGTGAGGTCGTCGAGGGCGCTGCGCGGATCGGCCTGGCGCGCGGCGCGGGCCAGGGCCTGGCCCAGGCGCTGCAGCGGGAACAGGCGTGGCGAGGGAAAGGCCGAGCCCAGCGGCACGACATCGCGGTCCATGGACGATTCCAGAACCTCGAACACCCGCTCGCTCACATCGACCACGGCAAAGCGCTCGCCCGGGGGGGCCGACAGCTGCGTGGGCTCGGGCGGGGCGCTGTGCGGCCGCGCCGCGACGAAGTAGCCCGAACGCTCGCGCGCGCGCACCAGGCCGCGTGCCTCCAGCAGGTAGTAGGCCTGGAACACCGTGGAGGCGCTGACGCCGCGCCGCTCGCTGGTGTGACGCACGGAGGGCAGCTTGTCGCCCGCGCGCAGCACGCCTGCGGCGATGGAGGCCTCGATATCGTCGGCCAGTTCCTGGTAGCGCGTCATGCCTGGGGAGGTCGCGGCCCGGGGATCAGCCCTGTTCGGCCAGCAGTTCCTGCAAGGCCTTGATCTGCTGGCGCAGGCGCTCGTTCTCGGCTTCAAGTTCGTTCACGCGCTGCTGCAGTTCCTCGGGCGAGGCGGTCACGGCCGCACCTTCGCCGTCGGCAGCGTCGGCTTCGGGCTTGGCGGCCTTGGGCTTTTTCTTCGCATCGCGCACGCGCTTGGCGGCCTGCTTGAGTTCGTCGGCGCCGGCGGCGGCCACGGCCTGCTGCTCATCCACGGGCAGGCTGGCGACCACGGCGGCGGTGCTCAGCGAGATGTCGCCCGAGCGCACGGCGGCCACCACTTCGGGCGCGGCCTTTTGCTGGATGGTCTCGATCAGCTTGACCTGGCTGCTGGACAGGCGGGCCACGCGGGCCAGGGCCTCGCGCGTGTCCAGGGCCTCATCGGGCACCTTGGCCACGCTGGCCAGGGCGGCGGCGACCACGGGGTCGGTCTCGCCTTCCCAGGGCGCTTCGCCTTCGGGCTGGGCCGGTGCCTCGGCCTTGGCCGCCATCACGGCGGCGGCAGCGGCCGAGCGGCGGGCCGCAATGATCTCGCGCTTGCGCAGCGCCAGCACGCCGCGCTGGAAGTCGGACACGCTGCGGCGGCCCAGGTGCTGGTCGATCATCCACAGGTGCACGTCGTCCATGTTCTTGAACTGCGTGGCCTGGATGGTGTTGAAGGGCAGGCCGTGCTTCTGGCAGATGGCGTAGCGGTTGTGGCCGTCGATGAGCAGGTCGTTCCAGAGCACGAGCGCATCGCGGCAGCCCTCGGCCAGGATGCTGCGCTCCAGCGCGTCGAGTTCATCGGGGGTCAGCGGGTCGATGTAGGCCTTGAGTTCTTCGTTGACGACGATGTCCATGGCAGTGCAGAAATGAGGAATGAAAGAAAAAGGCGCCCGCTCCAGGCCATTGCGGCAATGGACCTGGACAGCCGCCAAGAAGAACAACTGGAAGCAGGGGCGAAGCCCGCCCTCAGAGCAGGCGCGAGATCAGCGCGCCTTCAGCCGGGCCTTCCAGGGGGATGCGCACGCGCACCGGGTTGCCCTGGGCCACCTGCACGGGCTCGCCGTCGAGGTTGAACATCTTCTCCAGCAGCACCTGGCGGTTGCCCTGGGGGTGGATGATCTCCAGCGTGTCGCCCACCGAGAAGCGGTTCTTGGTCTCCACCTCCGCCATGCCGTCGGCATAGCTGCGCACTTCGCCCACGAAGTGGCTGCGCTGCAGCACCGAGTGGCCGGTCTCGTAGTTCTGGTAGTCCTGCGAGGGACGGCGCTCCAGCAGGCCGCCCGTGTAACCACGGTTGGCCAGGCCTTCGAGCTCGGTGATCAGGTGCGGGTTGAAGGGGCGGCCGGCCACGGCATCGTCGATGGCGCGGCGGTAGACCTGGGCCGTGCGTGCCACGTAATACAGGCTCTTGGTGCGGCCCTCGATCTTGAGCGAGTCCACGCCGATCTTCACCAGGCGCTCCACATGCTCCACGGCGCGCAGGTCCTTGGAGTTCATGATGTAGGTGCCGTGCTCGTCTTCCATGATGGGCATCAGCTCGCCGGGGCGGCCCTTTTCCTCCAGCAGGTAGACCTGCTCGGCCTTGGGGTGGCGCGCGCCGTCGCCGCAGGTGCTGGTGAACTGGCTGTCGGCCTCCTCGCGGGCCTTCTCGAAGCTGAAGTCCTGCTCCATGGTCTGGGCCAGGGCCTCGCCGGTATTGGGGTCCACGGCCGCGTCATGCGTCTTGTAGTCCCAGCGGCAGGCATTGGTGCAGGTGCCCTGGTTGGGATCGCGCCGGTTGAAGTAGCCCGACAGCAGGCAGCGGCCCGAGTAGGCGATGCACAGGGCGCCGTGCACGAAGACCTCGATCTCCATGTCCGGGCATTCCTGGCGGATCTTCTCGATCTCGTCCAGCGACAGCTCGCGCGACAGGATGATGCGCGAGACGCCGGCCTTCTGCCAGAACTTCACCGTGGCCCAGTTGGTGGTGTTGGCCTGCACCGAGAGATGGACCTCGGTCTCGGGCCACTTTTCCTTGACCATCATGATCAGGCCGGGGTCGGCCATGATCAGCGCGTCGGGCTTGCACTCGATCACGGGCTCGATGTCGCGGATATAGGTGCGCACCTTGTCGTTGTGGGCGATCAGGTTGCTGGTGACGAAGAATTTCTTGCCCCGCGCGTGCGCCTCGGAGATGCCCTGGGCGATCTGTTCGAGGCGGAATTCGTTGTTGCGTGCGCGCAGGCTGTAGCGGGGTTGCCCGGCGTAGATGGCGTCGGCGCCAAAGTCGTAGGCCGCGCGCATCTTGTCGAGCGAGCCGGCCGGCAGCAGCAGTTCGGGGGCTTTGAGGGTCATGATCCCCGTATTGTCCTGCATAGCGCTTTCCAACATGGTTCGCTAAGGCTCAGGCGAGCCAAGCCCTTGCAGATGCACCAGCAACTGCCTTGCATGGGCGGGCAACTGGTCTTCCCGGGCCGTGCACAGCAGCAGCTGGCGCCGGGCCCAGGCATCGCTCAAGGGCACGGCGCGGGCGCCGCTGGCCGGGGCCAGGCGCTGCGCGGCTGCCGCCGGCATGACGGCCACGCCCACGCCCTGGCCCACCAGCTGGCAGATGCTGTCCAGGTGCTGCAGCTGGGCGCGCCAGCGCAACTGCCCTTCCGACGGCCCCCCCAGCAAGGCGGCCTGCTGGCGCACCAGCATCTGCAGGGCGGCATCGTGCGGCAGGCCCACCCAGTCTTCGGCCAGCAGCTCCTGCAAGGCCAGGCGCGTGCGCCTGGCCAGGCGGTGGCCGCGCGGCAGCACGGCCACCAGCGGGTCGGGGCGCCAGGGCGTGGCCTGCAGGCCGGTGGTGTCCTGCGCATCGCTGGCCACGCCGATGTCGCACAGGCCCTGGCGCAGCCGGTCCAGCACTTCGGCGCTGCCGCATTCCTGCAGCTCCAGCGCCACGCGCGGGTGGCTGCGCAGAAAGCCCGCCACGGCCAGGGGCAGGTGCTCGCCCACGGCCGAGGTGTTGCCGCAGACGCGCACATGGCCGGCCAGCCCCGCGCCGTATTCGGCCATGTCGCCGCGCAGGCGCTGCATCTGTGCCAGCACGCTGCGCGCATGCTGGCCCAGCGTGTGGCCGGCCGCCGTGGGCCGTACGCCGCGCGCTTGGCGCGCGAGCAGGGCGCAGCCCAGTTGCGCCTCCATGCCGCGCACGCGCTCGCTGGCCGAGGCCAGGGTCATGTGCGAGCGCCCGGCCGCCGCGGTGAGCGTGCCGCAGTCGAGGATATGGACGAACAGCTGCAGGTCGGTGAGGTCGAATCGCATGGCCTGTGGTGCTGAAGGATCAGGCCATGCCTGAGCCTTGGTTTGAAGATTCCCGATTGTGATCCCTTTGTTGGTGCACGAGCATGGCGCCATGAGGTTCAGGAAGGGCCTGAGCCAGGTCAGTGAAAGTGCAGGGTGGCCGTGATGTGGGATGCGTGGTGGGTGCTGGCGGCGGCGGTGGCCGTGTTCGGGCTGGCCGGTGTTGTCAAGGGGGTGGTGGGCCTGGGCCTGCCCACGGTGTCCATGGCGCTGCTGGCGCTGTTCATGCCGGCCGGGCAGGCGGCGGCCTGGCTGCTGCTGCCGTCCCTGGTGACCAATGTGGTGCAGATGCGGCCCATGCCATCGCTGCGGCCTTTGCTGCGGCGCCTGGGCTGGATGCAGCTGGGCATTGTCGCGGGCACGGTGGGCGGCATGCTGTGGTGGGGCCCGGTGGGCGAGGCCGCCGTGGCGCGCACGGCGCTGGGCGTGGCCCTGGTTGTGTATGCCCTGTGGGGCCTGTGGGGGCCGGGCCTGCAGTTGCCGCAGAGGCATCAGGCCTGGCTGGGCCTGTTGTGTGGTCTGTTGACGGGCGGGATCACGGCGCTGACCGGCGTGTTCGTGGTGCCGGCCGTGGCCTTTTTGCAATCGCTGGCGCTGGGCCGGCAGGCGCTGATGCAGGCCATGGGCCTGTGCTTCACGGTGTCCACGCTGGCGCTGGGCGCGGGCATGGCGCTGGCGCAGGGGCCGGGCCATGCCGCTTCGTCCTGGACGGGCTGGGGGGCCACGGCCCTGGTTTCCGCGCTGATGCTGCTGCCCGCCCTGGCCGGCATGGCCTGGGGCGAGCGGCTGCGCCAGTCGCTGTCGCCCCAGGTCTTCAAGCGCGTGCTGATGTTGGGCCTGCTGGCCCTGGGCATCTACATGTGCGCCAGGGGCTAGCCCCGGGGCGTTCAGGCGCGGAACACCTTCACGGGGCTGCCGCGCTCCACCTCCCAGTGCAGCTGGCTGCGCGTGCGCCGGGCCTGGCCCTCGCCCTGCGCGTTGAGGCGCGCCAGCCGCTTGTTGGCGTGCTGGCTGCGCTCGCTCATGACCTTCACCGAGATCCCGCTGGGCACATGCAGGGCATGGACGGCGGAGTCCGTGGTGTTGACATGCTGGCCGCCCTTGCCCGAGGCCTTGCAGGCCTGGAAGACGATCTCTCCATCGGCCGGCAATTGCCGGGGCGGCTCGCACTGTTGCACGGCCACGAACCAGTTCCTGCGCGGGTGGTGGGGGCGCAGGGGACTGTCGAAGACCCACTGGATGGTGCCCAGCCAGGCGCCCAGCGTGCCGTGAAGCAGGCCGGTGTCGCCCTCGCAGCGCAGCAGCACGGACTTGTAGCCGGCCGGCGTGGGCGTTTCTTCCAGCACGTCCACGGTGATGCCGCTGGCGGCGCAGTCGCGCAGCAGCTCGCGCAGGGTCAGGCGCACGGCATGCTCGCACTCGGCGGGGCCGTGGGATGCGGTCAGCTGGATCAGCAGCATTGCATGGCTCCCTTCTTGTAGGTCAGCAGGGGGCGCAGCCGCGCCACCAGCTGCACCAGGCCGGCTTCCTGCAGGCTGGCGACGACGGAGTCCACGTCCTTGTAGGCCTGGGGGGCCTCCTCGTAGACCAGTTCGCGGTCAGCGCAGACCACGGCGCTGCCGAATTTTGTGCGCAGCAGTTCGTCCAGCGTGAAGCGCGGGCGCAGGCGGCCCATGCAATCGGTACGTGCCCACTTGCGGCCCGCGCCGTGCGCCAGCGAGTGCAGTGCCTCGTCACGCCCGGCCACGGGCCGCACAAGGTAGCTGTAGTCGCCGCGCGAACCCGGGATCACCACCAGACCCTGGTCGGCCGGCGTGGCGCCCTTGCGGTGCAAAAAGCCGTCTTCGCCGCGCCAGTGGTGGGCGATCACGTGGTTGTGGGTGATGTCCAGCAGGGCCTGGCCGCGCGTGCGCAGGGCGCGCAGCAGGCGTGCCGCAATGCTGGCGCGGTTCAGTTGGGCGAAGGCGATGGCGGCCGCGTGCTGGCGCAGGTACTGCGTGGCGGCATCGCTGCTGGCGGCCAGGCCGTCGTGGCTGAAGGCCTCCACATGGGCGCGCAGGATGGCGCCGCCCAGCCCGCGCGAGCCGCTGTGCACCATGAGGTGCACGCGTTTCCTGTCGAGCGCGCCGTCCTCGTACAGCGTGTCCACCACTTGCAGTTCGGCAAAGTGGTTGCCGCCGCCAATGGTGCCCAGGCTGTCCTGCAGATACGCCAGGTCTGCCACGCCGCTGGCCTGGGCGATGTGCTCCAGCTGCTGCATGTCCACGGCGTCCAGCAGTTCCTGGGGCAGGGGGCCGTCGATGTTGCCCACCGCCTTTTCCAGCTTGGGGGCCGAGGTCTTGTGCGCTGCCAGCTCCGTGCTGTACAGCGACATGCCGCAGCCGATGTCGCCGCCGACCAGGGCCGGGTAGAAGCGGCCCACGGAAAAGAAGGCTGCCCCTACCGGGTAGCCCCGGCCCGGGTGCAGGTCCGGCAGGCCCACGGCTGCGCGCATGCCGGCCAGGTTGCGGGCCGTCGTTTGAAGTTGTTGGATGGCGGTGTCTTCAATCCAGACGCCGCGGTTGGCGAACACCTGAAGATGGATGTCCGGCCCCCCTGAGTCGCTGCGCGCCTTCCCCCCTCTCGCTTCGCGGGGGGAGACGACACCCTCGGTGCGGGGCGGCCCTTCCTCGGTGTCTCTGGCTTGAGTGATTGCGGGTGCCGCGTTTGCGCCACGGAATACTATGGAATTGCCCATGAATGGCTTTCGATCGAGTGCTTGGGGCACATTCCGGCAGATGCGGAATGCGCAATGGGCAGTCGCCGCAAGCTCGATGGACAGGCATCAGGAAAAGCGCACGCGCAGCCGAAAGCCGGGCCTCTTGCGGGGCCGGAAATCAGGTCTGCAGCGTGGCCTGGAGGCGCTAGGGCTTCAAGCGTGCACGACTGCAAAGGGACGTGTCGAATGGGACATGGGTTCTCTCCTTTGCGATGGTGGACGGGTGCCGCGAATGCGGCAAAGACGGGGATGCTAGGGACAAGCGGCCGGCGCCGCAAGCGAAGTCGCAGGCGCGTGGCGGATTGCATACAAAGCAAGATGGAAAAAGCCCCGCAGGCAGGTACCGGCGGGGCTTTTTGATGAAGGGCCTGTGCCCGTTCAGTCCTGCGGGCGGAATCCGATGACCAGGTCCGAAGGCACGCGGCCATCGATGTCGCGCGGCAGCGTCTCGGTCTTTTGCAGCGCGCGGATGACGGCGTCGTCCCAGGCCTTGTTGCCGCTGGACTTGGCGATGGTGGCGCCGGTGATGGTGCCATCGGGTGCGGTGCGCACGCGCACCTCGGCCCGCGGGTTGCCGCTGATGGCGTCCGGGTAGACGATGTTGGGCTTGACGCGCGCGGCCACCTTGGCGCCATAGCCGGCCGAGGGGCCTCCGGCGGAGCTGCCCGAGCCGCCGCTCTTGCTGCCACCGGCGCCTTCGCCGGCCGAGCCGCCGCTGCCGGCCAGGCCCTGCATGCGGCGGATGTTCTCCAGGCGGCGTGCCTCGGCTTCCTTGGCCTCGCGCGCTTCCTTGGCGGCCTGTTCCTTCTTGCGCTTGTCCTCGGCGGCCTTCTTCTCGGCTTCTGCCTTGGCGGCCTTTTCGGCCTTTTCTTTCTCCGCCTTCTCGGCTTTCTCGCGCTCGGCCTTGTCCTTGGCAGCTTTTTCCTTGTCCGCCTTTTCCTTTTCGGCCTTGTCCTTTTTCTGCTGCTCCAGCTTGTCGCGGCGGTCCTTCTCGGCTTTTTCCGCCTTCTCGCGCTCGGCCTTGTCCTTGGCCGCCTTCTCGGCCTTTTCCTTGTCCAGGCGCTCCTGGCGTTCCTTTTCGCGCTGCTCGCGGGCGGCCTGTTCGGCGCGCTCCTTCTTTTGCTGCTCGATCTTGCGCTTCTTCTCCAGCGCGATCTCGGCCTCGCGGTCGTCGTCCACGGCCTGCGGCTTGGGAGGTGGGGGCGGTGCAATCA